>JAFUUR010000144.1 GCA_017477695.1 Oscillospiraceae bacterium
GCATAGGCGTCAAAGGCATATTCCTTGTACGCGGTCAGAAACAGAATCGCAGTCTGCGGCGAGATCTGCTTGATCCGGGCTGCCAGCGTGATGCCGTCGATCTGTGGCATATTAATATCCAGGATTGCAAGATCCACCGGGTGAGCGCGAAGATAGTCCAGTGCAAGAAGCGAATCCGTGAAGCCTTTTGCCTCCTCAATTTCGGGCAGGCGTGTACATTGCCTTAACGTATATTCCACGGCCAGCGGCTCGTCATCAACACAGATCGTTTTCATTTCCGTTTCTCCCTTGTGCCGTCTTTGTTTCCGTCGGGAATGATGAGCGTGACGCAGGTTCCTGCTCCAATCTCGCTGCCAAGAATCATTGTACCTCCGCACATCTGCTCTATTCGGTTCTTAACATTCCGAAGGCCAATGTGTGTCTCTGCGAAAGATTCCTGCTTCTTTGTGTCAAAGCCCACTCCGTTATCCTGAACCGTAATTCGGTGACAGCCCGATTCACAAACCGTTGTAACGGTCACAAGGCCGTCCTTCCTGCTGCGTACGCCATGACGGATCGCATTTTCCACCAGCGGTTGAATCGTCAGAGCCGGAATTTGAAAATCCTGATCCCAGGTCCGATATTCAACATGAATATTGGGAAAACGCAGCACCTCGATTTCGGCATACAGGCGGGTATGCTCCAATTCCTTAGTGACCGGAACCAAATCTGTCTGGCTCAGTGACTCCAGATTCTGCCGCAGATAGGTACTGAAATCCTCCAGCGTCCTGTCTGCCAGAGACGGGTCCTTGGAATACAGAGCGCGGATGGTGTTGAGGGCGTTGAACAGGAAGTGGGGCTGGATCTGGGTCATCATGATCTGGATACGCTGGGAGGCCATAAGATCTTTTTCGTGCTCGCGGACGAATTGCAGATGCAGCCAGATATAATAAAACACGCTGCCGATGATGATGGCCACGGTCAGAAAGGAAACCGGCTGCTGGCCTTCCTTTATGTTGTAATCGAAGGCTATGGAAACGACGATCATCACGATCACAGCGATCGGGATCCAGACGTCCCATTTTCCGGCGGTCCTGCGGCTTCGGAGCGTCTGTACAAGCAGGCAGATCAGCAGGATCGCGCTGGAGATAAGGCAGGTAGGGGCAAGCGGACCGCCGTGGTAATAGTTCCCCTGATCGATCCAAAAGCTGACAGGAGAAAACAGCGCGGACAGATAGACTGCCGCATTCAGCCCCGCGAGCAGCCAGTAATACCGGCGTTTTCCCGTCGGCTGAACAATGTTGAGGAACAGGATCAGAATGACCGGCCGAACAGAGTATCCGTAAATGGATAGGATCGTTCTGAGCGTTTGCCGCGGAGGCCCGACGGTCAGGGCGTAATCCCATACATTCTGTGCGATATGGGTCAGGCACAGCGCCGCGATGAGCAGCATGATGTGCCTGTGCTCCCGCCGGATATACGGGTCGATCACGACGGTGAATGTCAGGCCGAGCAGCAGAAGCAGCAGCGGAAAGAGAGCCGCCAGAGTGCTGATATTCATCGTCATGGGCGTCCCTTCTTTCCGTTGAAGCTGCTCGTGTCAGCTTCCGTTGTCAGCGATTTCATCTTCTCGGCAAGCCTTAACTGCCAGTATATGATACCATGAAGAGCGTTCAAAAACAACCTGTACGAGGCGCTTTCAATTGGGTTATTTGGGAGGTACGATCCTTCTCTTCTTTGCCGGGTATTTTCGCCGATCGTACGGCGAATCCTATGTTCCGGCGTATGTGTTCTTTTCCCTCAGTTCCGTCGTTGCTTTAGCTGCTATGCAGTAGATTTTACTGCCACGCACGTCAGAATCAGCTTCCTCATCAGAAAAAAATAACGCCTCTGAACAACAATCGGTACAGAGGCGTTGAATAATGCTACTTCTTTTTCGACTTGTTCTTCCCGCGCTTGTTTGGCTGCCCTTTGAGCAGAGAGGACTTCTTCAGGATGTTGATCAGGCTGACGAACTCTTCTTTGGACAGCTTATCGTAGTCGATCCCGAGCTGCTTGCAGAACACGCGGGCCTGACGTTCTTCGGGGCTGCCCTCGTAGCTCATGGCCGCTTCCAGTTCCTGCCGTGCCGTGTCAGAGGGATTGACTGTATCTGCAGTAGTCACATCTTTTATATGCGCTTCCCGGATATCCCGGATGATCCCGTCCAGATCATCATGCACAACGCGGCTGAAATACTCGTTTTCGTCGATCTGCGCCAGTTCCAGCGTCCGCATGTACAGATCGTTCTCGCCGGGATCATGCTTTTCCATGACGATTTTCCTCGCTTCGGCCAGAACGACATTCAAGTCATGCACCCGCATGGCCGCGATCCGATCCACGCAGATCTCTGCGTCCACCATCAGGCGCTGAAAGTCCTTATGCGTGGCGATCTCACATAGCAGGCGGTTGTTGATCTTCCCGCTTGCCAACAGCTTCAGCATGGCATCACTCAGATGCAGACCGGCCAGGTCTGTGTCTGGGTGATTTTTTATTTCCGAGACTCCCAGCAGGTAATCTGTCGAGACGCCGTAATACTCCGCCAGCGTCACGATGCTGAACGGGCTGATGTCCTTATAGTCGTCTGTCTCATAGCTGCCGAGCGCGGATTTGGACAGGCCGGTGGCTTCAGCGAGCTCTTCCAGCTTCATTCTGCGCTCCACGCGCAGGTCCTTCAAACGCTCGGGAACAGACAGTTTTACATACATATTTGTTCTCTCCTTTGCCGGAAAACTCTCATATTCGCATTATACCACAACATTTCCTTGATCGTGGATTTTTTTACGTTTTCGCCCGGATTTCCTACATCCTGGATATACGGGAGGAGGCCGTTTTTCTTGCTACGATACGGTCAGAAAAGTGAATGACCGTCCGAGCTGAGATAAACCGCCAAGACCTCGAAAGAGCGAGCGCACGTTATTCCCCAATCACGCGAAATTCGCGATTTCGCGTGAAAAGGAAGATCAGCGGAGTGAATGAGCTTTCGCGTATATGCGGAAGCGAACGATACGAAGCTTGATCTGACGTGACGGCACAGCGCCGAGCAGGGTTGCCTGCCAGGAAACAGCAAGGGAAGAACGGCAAGCCGGTTTTCGAAATTAAATAACCGCTCTCACTTTTTCGGGAGCGGAGGAAGGAGGTGAACCCTATGGCAAACACTTTTGAAGCCGTCAAGGAGACCGTGCCGGTCCCTCTGGCGGCGGAGTGCTACGGTCTGACGGCCAATCGCGCAGGGATGGTCTGCTGTCCGTTCCACGATGACCACACGCCCAGCTTGAAGCTGAACGAAGACTACTTCTATTGCTTCGGCTGCCAGGCGGGCGGCGATGTGGTAAGTCTGACAGCCCGGCTGTTCGATCTGCGGCCCTATGAGGCGGCCAACAAGCTGGCAGTGGATTTCGGCGTGGACGTTCCGGCCACTGCGCCGCCGGGCGGCAGCCTGAACCGCTTCCGAGCGGATCTGCTCCGCTGTCAGCAGACTCTGGACGAGTATCTGAATCTGTTGATCCGATGGCAGAACAGATACCGCCCGAGAGACGAAAGCGCCGAGCCGGATGACCGTTACGTGGAGGCCTGCCAGATGATCGAGCCCATGGACTACATGGCATCAGTCCTGGCGGCCGGTACGCTGGAGCAGCGCATCCGTACCGTGGAGCGGCTCATGGCAGACGGCAAAATGGATCAGCTGGAGGAACGCCTAGGGCAAAGGGCGTTGAACACCTACCGCCTGCGAGCGTCCCTTTTCGGTGCTTTATGTCCCGCCTCACTTGCTGGGCGTTAGCCCAGCGGCGTTCGTTGGGCGCAAAAATCCCTCGAAAAATGCCAGCTCACAGGCGCTCCGCAGTTTCCCCGGAGCAGTTTTGGGCTGAGGCAAGGCGCAGGCCGCAGGGAATACTGGCGTATTTCCAAGGGCTGGAACGAAGCATCGGCCCAAAACTGCCCGGGAAAACCGGCAGGGGTTCGACGCCCTTTGCCCCAACCCGGCTGACCCAGGAAGAAAACGCAAGCGAATATCTAATTGAGGAGGAATCTTAATGGAAAGGTACAACTACAAAGGAAAAGAAATCATCGGGATCGACCACGGCTTCGGCAACATCAAATGCCGACACGCGGTCTTTCGCTCGGGCGTCCGGGCCTATGACACGGAGCCGCCCATGACCGCCGATGCACTGTATTACGGCGGCAAGTATTATGTGGTCGGAGAAGAGCACAAGGGCTTTGTCAGCGACAAAAGCCAGGATGAGGATTACTACATCCTCACCGTCGCGGCACTGGCAAAAGAACTGGAGTTCCGGGGCATCACGGAGTGTGAGGCCGTGCTGGCGGTCGGCCTGCCCATTCAGTGGATCGGGCCGCAGAAAGAGAGCTTCCGCAGCTATCTCATGCGCAACGAACTGATCGAGTTCCGCTACCATGAGCAGGACTACCTGGTGCGAATGGATGACGTGCAGGTCTTCCCGCAGGGCTTCTCCGGGATCGTCCAGCGCCTGGGCGATTTCAAAGGGCTGAACGTATTGGCGGACATCGGCAACGGCACGATGAACACCCTGATGCTCAAGGACGGCAAGCCCATGGTCAGCCGCTGCTACACGGACAAACTGGGCGTGGAGCAGTGCATCATTCGCATGTCCAACGAGCTGCTGGCCGTCAGCGGCCATGCCGTGCCCTACGACGTCTGCGAGGATTTCCTTCGCAGGGGCAGCGCTGATCTGTCGGAGAAGTACACTGCGGTCATGCGGAAGGCCGCGGAGGAATACTCGGATTCGATCATCGCCAAGCTGCGTGAGTATGAGTTCAACCCGGAGATCATGCGGCTCACCGTCATGGGCGGAGGGGCCTGCATCCTCAAGCATTTCTGGAACGGCAGCGACAACCGTGTTCGGTATATCGAGGACATCTGTGCCACGGCCAAGGGCTACGAGCTGCTGGCGCTGAACAATCTGAAACGGAGGGATGAGTGATGTAACCATGAGAAAGAATGAGAAGACGCTGCTGCTCCGCTTTGATCTCTCCCGTAAGACAGACCGGGAGATCTGGGAATGGCTGCATGAGAAGAGCGAATCGCAGACGCTCTCCATGAACGCCTTTCTGATCGAAGGTCTGCGAAAGCTGATGGCGCAGGGGGCAAACGAAAAGCCGCTGGATGTACACGCACTGGCAGAGGAGCTCTGCCGGGAACTGCGTGCCCAGCGGCTTTTTGTGTCTCCGGAGGGCGAAAGCCCGCAATCCACGGTGGAGACAGAGGAGCTTTCTGCCGACATTCTGGATTTCGCCAACAGCTTTTGATGCTTGCAATTTGAAAGCATGGCCATCAAGCAGATGCTTTCATTTTGCAAGCACGGATCGGCGAGGCGAAGCAGACGGCGATCCGGCGAAGGGGTACAGGGGAAGCAGCCGCGTCCCCTGTGCCCTCCCGCCTTGCCGCAGATGCGCTTTCCGGCCCCGCATTCGCCTGGGGCCGCAAATCGCGCGGATGCGGTAATTGCGTGCCGCCTGCATCTGCCCCCGGCAGCGGCGGCCCGCAATTCCCTCGGCAGAGCCCACGACGCTTTGCAGCTCTTCGGGCTGAAAGTGTCATAGTGGGTTACACACTTTGAAAAAGCTGTGGAACGCGTCCCCAGTCCCCGTAAACAACCAGGAAGGAGGTGAAAATCTATGGGTAAAAACTATGCCGTCGCCCGCGTCGTGCAGTACACCCAGGCAGGCGTCGGCAAAGCAGAGCGCCATATCGAGCGCAAAAACCAGAACTATGAAAACATGAACGTCGATCTCTCCCAGTCTCTCCGCAACGTCCACTTCAAAAGCTGTGAGGATCCGACCTACAGCCAGCATCTTGATCGTTTGGTGGAAGAAGGGACCGTTTCCCTGCGCGGTCTGAAACAGGACGCCAAGGTTTTCGATGAGATGATCTTTGACGTGAACACCGCGTATTTCGAGGAGCACGGCGGCTATGACTACGCCATCAAGTTCTACTGGGAAGTGTATCGCTTCGCACAGAAAGAGTACGGCCCGGAGAACATCGTCTCCGCGGTCATGCACGCCGACGAGCTCAACACCGCGGTCAGCGAGCAGCTCGGCTACCCGGTCTACCATTACCATCTGCATGTGGTCGCGCTGCCCGTCGTAGAAAAAGAGATCCGATACTCCAAACGCTGTAAAGACCCGGAATTGGTCGGCAAGGTCAAAGAGGTCGTCCATCAGATCAGCCATTCCAAAAAGTGGGCCTCACAGAAGGTCACAGACGAGGACGGGAAAACGCATCTGATCAAGTCCTACAGTCTTCTGCAGGATCGCTTCTTCGAGCACATGCGCGATGCCGGGTTTGAGGACTTCGAGCGCGGCGAGCGCGGCAGCACCGCACAGCACCTTTCCGCCACGGAGTATAAGGTCAAGATGGAGAATGAGCGTCTAAACGCGATCACGGAGACCAGGCTTGAGACCTTGGCCGCCATTGATCAGCTCGGCGAGGAAGAACTGCAGAAGCAAGAAGAGCTGGCCAATCTCGAAAAGCAGGCCGAAAAGGCACAGGATAAGCTGAATGCTGCGCTCCCGGTCGTACAGGATGCGGTGAAGTACGCACGGGAGAACATCAGCTACTTCGAGGATCTGATCCCGGAGCCCGCGCCGCTGGAGAGCGCGAAAAGCTTCCGCGAAAAGAAGATCATGCCGCTGATCCATAAGCTCAAGGATAAGTTCCTAGGCCTGTATCGGAAGATCACCGATCTGCAGAAGGAGTTGGAAAAGCTGCAAAAAAAGCTCAGCAAAGCGGAACGGGATCGAGATCATTTCAAAAGCAAGTATGAGCAAGAGCAGGAAAAAACAGCCTTACTTCAAGAAGATGCCTCTGATCTGTCTCGAGTAAAACGGGCGCTGGGGCCTGAGAAGGTCGATGCCGTGATTGCGGTGGAAAGAGAGCGGGATGCGGTCAGAGCAGCGGAGCAAGCTGAACTGGAACGGCAGCGGAAGCTGACGCGCAAACGGTCCGGGCGGGACGACAGGTAAGGGCGGTCATTTTTGTCATTCCCTTTTGAAGCTGTCCGAAACTATTGATGACGGAGAAATCATCTGTACATGTGTACGGACGTACAGATGTTTTAAACTTCCTTATTAAACCAACCGCCACTCCCGCAGGCGATCATGCGGGAAATACAAAAGCGGCTCAGCCGCGGAAAGGAGGATAAGGTACAGATCCAGGTGTTCCTTGAAAACTGAATATGAAGAAGAACAGCGTGGCCGAAAAAGAGGTTGAAACCAAAAGTCCGGGCATGGATATCCCCGATTTCGCCATCGAGCGGATCGCGCGCTGCCTGCTGCCAATGATCCAGAGCTATTACGAAAGCGATGAAGGAAAGCAGGACATGGCAGAGTGGGAACAGCGGCAAATTGAAGTGCAGGCATGAGAAAGCGAGGCGTCGCCAGAAATGGCGGCGCCTCGCTTTTTTACATCCCGATGTCCTTGATGAAAACAAGAAATCCGAACCCATTTCCTACCGGAATGCAGTTCGGATTTCTCAAGTGTGGTGGACGATACAAGACTCGAACTTGTGACCTCCCGCACGTCAAGCGGATGCGCTACCAGCTGCGCCAATCGTCCGTTTTCTTATCGGCAAGGGTTATTGTACAGCACGGCGGGCCGCTTGTCAAGTTTTTTCCGCGCGGCAGCGCAAAAATGTTCGCAGGAAAAAGGCCTGCACGATTGAACCGCGCAGGCCTTTTTCTTGCGTTTCTCAGTTGACCAGGTAAACGACCAGGCTGAAGTCCGTACCGTTGCAGCTTACGGTCAAGCTGACGCCGCCGTTGCGGGTACCGAGGATCTCGCAGACGCAGTTCTTGGTATCGTCGCTCGGCGTGAGCTTGAGCAGCGTGTCGTCGCTGGTCTTCCACGTGAAGTGGGCGTCCGTGAACTGCTCCACGGGATACGCGGTCGCTGTCAGCGTGACGGGCGCGTCGCCCATGTGCATGGTAAAGTCGGTCTTGATCTCATTGTTGAAGTTGAAGATCTTGATAGAGTCGACCGTCGGCGTCGGCGTGGGAGACGGCGTGGGCGGCATATCGATGGTGGGCGGGGCCAGCGTTTCGGGCGCCACCGTCGCCTTGGCGTTCGAGGTGCCGTTATCGAGCCCGTTGAGGCTGGTGGAGACCATGATGATCACCGCGAGGATCACGGCCACGACCAGGATCAGGCCAAAGATGATCTGCCACTTTGTATTCGTCTCGGCCCGCTCGTAAGAAGCGGTGCCCTTGACGGTTGACGGCGTAGTGCCGGGGGTACGCGCGCTCTGAGTCACCCTGCGTGTGCCGCAATTCGGGCAGCGGCTGCGCAGCGCGGAAAAGCTTTCCCCGCAGCGGCGGCACTTCACTTCAGGAATAACGCTCATTCATACTCCTCCATTCCATTAAGAAGGTAAATGGGTATAGCTACTTTTTGATAATACAACGAATCGGCCCTTTCGTCAAGGGTTGAGCCCTCACAAAGGCCCGTATTCCTGGCAAATCTTAAGAAATATCCCCCACCGGGGCCCCGGTTTTGCGCACTTTTTGCCGGATTTGGGCGCAGCGTCACACCCGGCCGGGGCGGTCGTCCGCCTCCTCCCAGGTGCGCTCGCTGATGATGTAGCGGGGACGCTGCTTGGTCTCCATATAGATCTTGCCGATATACTCGCCGATGATGCCGAGGCAGATGAGCTGCACGCCGCTGACGAAGCACACGATGCAGGTCATGCTCGCCCAGCCTGCGACGGTCTTGCCGCAGAGCGCGGCGATCAGCGCCCACAGGACGCCGATGAAGCTCAGCAGCGCGACCGCGAAGCCGAAGCCGGTGATCAGCCGCAGCGGCTTGACCGAGAGGCTGGTGATCCCGTCCACCGCGAGGGCGATCATCTTCTTCAGCGGATAGTGGCTCTCGCCGGCGAGGCGCTCGGCGCGCGAATAACTGACCGTGGTGCTCTTGAAGCCGACCAGCGGCACCAGCCCGCGCAGGAAAAGATTGACCTCGCGGAAGTTTGCAAACTCCCGCAGCACCCGGGCGCTGATGAGCCGGTAATCCGCGTGGTTGTAGACGACCTCCGCGCCCATGGCGGCCAGGAACTTATAGAAGCTCTGCGCCGTGAAGCGCTTGAAGAAGCTGTCCGTCCGGCGGCTGGCACGCACGCCGTAGACCACCTCGCAGCCGTCGAGATAGGCGTCGACCATCTCGTCCATGGCGTCGATATCGTCCTGCCCGTCGCAGTCGATGGAGATGGTGATATCGCATTTGTCGCGCGCCTCCATAAGCCCGGCCAGCACCGCGTTCTGATGTCCGCGATTGCGGCTCTGGCTGATGCCGATATAATGCTCGTCGGAAGCGGCCAGTTCCCGGATGATCTCCCAGGTGCGGTCGCGGCTGCCGTCGTTGACGAAGAGCACGCGGCTTTCCCCGCTGATCTTCCCGAGCGCGGCAAGGCTCCGCAGCTTTTCGAGGAACATGGGCGCCGTGATGGGCAGAACGGCCTCCTCGTTATAACAGGGGATCACGATATACAAAGTCGCAGCCATAGCTTAGCTCCTTTCCGCATCCGGCCCGGCCAGGAAGGCGGCCAGCTCCGGGACGGTCTTGAAATACCGCTCGCAGTTGCGGCGCATGAAACGTTCGATCTCGGGGATATCGTTGGACCAGCCCACGCCCGCGAAGTCCACCCCGCAGGCGGCGGCCATGTCGTAGCCGGGCTTGAGGTCGTCGATCATCAGCAGCTCGCCCGGCGCGAGGCCGAAACGGCGCATGATCTCCTCCAGCGGCCAGGGCTGCGGCTTGCGCCGCTCCGGCGGCTGCTCCCAGCCGAAGACCGCGTCCGGCTCCGGCAGACCGTTTGCCGCGTAGTCACGGCGGATGTTGTCCGCGAAGGAGTGGGACACCACGCACAGCATTCCGCCCGCGGCCTTGTGCCGCAGCATGATCTCCCGCACGCCGGGGTAGGCCAGCGGGATATGCTCCTGCACATAGGCGCGCCAGAAGCGCCCCTCCTCCTCCAGGTCCTCGTCGGTCATGCCGTACTCCTCCCTGCACATGGGGAGAAAGCCCGGCGCGAAATTTTTGAGAAAGTAATCCTCGAGCGTACAGCGCTTGCCCGGGAAGTACCGGTCGAGATAATCCTGAAAGCATGGGTGGTGGATGGTGGCGGTGCTGTTGACGACGGTATCGTCGTGGTCGAACACGAGGCAAGGATATCGCATGCGTTTCCCTTTCGAAAAGCCCCAAGTGCACCTTGGGGCTTTCGGATCAATAGAAGGTGGCCACGTCCTGGGCGGGCGCGGGGCAGGGCGTGCTGTCGAGATAGGTCAGCACCGGGCCGCGCTTGCCGTAGGCGCGGTTGAACTTGAAGTTGACGCGGGCCGTGAGGATCATCCAGGAGTCGTCCTTGACGGTGTCGGCCTTTTCCCACTGGCAGACCAGCGCGGCGAACTGGATGTCCTCCACGCAGCAGGTCATCACGTGCCGTCCGACGACGAAGGTCTGGTTGGGCAGCTTGCGCCGCACCAGGGCGCGGCACTTGAAGCGCACGGTCTTGCCCTCGTACTTCTTCGGCTCCTCGGACAGATCGCGGTACCAGAGGGCGTAGTCCTCGTCCCCGATCTCCACGACGGGCGCGTCCAGATCGAAGGGCAGCGGGTCCTCGATATCGTCGTACTCGACGTGGCCGCCCGCGGACTCGTAGGCGATGTCCGCCCGGCGGGAGGCGCCGCGCACGATCTTGTGGAAGGCCATCTTATCCATCCCGGGGCGAAAGCGGTTGAATACGACCAGCTCACAGCTTTTCAGCTTGTCGTAGACGAGCTGGCGCATGTTGCTGTTGTAGCTGAGGAAGCTGCCGGCGTCCGCGAACATGAACTCCTGATAGACCATCCAGTTGGCGGGCATGGCGCTGTAGAGCGCGTCGAGCATCCACATGCCGTTGTATTCCACGACCACGCGTTCGGCCTGCGTCTCCGCGAGGAAACGCAGCAGCGTCGCCTCGTTGAGCTGCGACTGGTCTTCCACCACGCGGATCTGGACGGAATCGTCGGCAAACTGTTCGGGGGCGTATTCCTCCTCGCCCTCCTCGCACACGAGCAGCAGCGTTTTCTCGCCGTTGCAGAAGCGCTTATCCTCCAGCGTCTCCTGGATGAACTTGGTCTTGCCCGCCTCCAGGAAGCCGGTGAACAGATAGACGGGGATATCTTGCTTGTTACTCAATGTTAAACAGCTCCTTCAGTGCCCCTTCGTCGATCTTGGAGCCGATCACGCAGAAGCGGCCGGTGACCGCGGCGCCGCCGCGGCGCACGTCCGTCTCGCCCGGCACGTAGTCGAAATACAGCCAATCGCCGTCATTCGCGTCCACGATGCCCTTGGCGCGCAGGATCACGCCGTACTTCGCCTCGTCGGCAAGCGCGTCCAGGATGGCGCGCAGCTCCGCTTCACTGAACTTGCGCGGCGTCTCCACGCCCCAGCTCGTGAAGATCTCGTCGGCGTGGTGGTGATGGTGGTGATGGTGCTCGTGCTCGTCGTCGTCATCGTCGTGGTGATGATGGCACTCGCACTCCGGATCGTCGCACTCCTCGCCGTCGTGGTGATGATGATGGTGATGGTGATGCTCGTGCTCGTCGTCGTCATCATCGTCGTGGTGGTGATGGCACTCGCACTCCGGATCGTCGCACTCCTCGCCGTCGTGGTGGTGATGGTGATGGTGGTGCCCATGCTCGTCGTCATCATCATCGTCGTGGTGGTGGTGATGGTGCTCGTGCTCGTCGCCGTCATCGTCATCGTCGTGGTGGTGATGATGCTCGTGCTCATGCTCGAGCCGCTCCATCGCGGCGCGCAGGCCGTTTTCATCCATGACCTCGCGGATCTGGCCGCCGTCGAGCTTGTCCCACGGGGTGGTGATGAGCCCGGCGTGGTCGTTGAGGCCCTTCAGCAGCTCGGCCGCGGCGAGGACCTTGGCCTCGTCGGCGGTATCGGTGCGGCTCATGACGAGCAGGTCCGCATTCGCGACCTGGTCGTTGAAGAACTCGCCGAAGTTGCGCATATACATCCGGCACTTGCCCGCGTCCACGACGGTGACCTTCGCGCCGATCTGCGCGCCCTCGACGCGCTCGACGGCGGCAGCCACGTCGGAGAGCTTGCCCACGCCGGACGGCTCGATCAGGATGCGGTCGGGCTGAAAGTCGTCCATGACCTTTTTGAGCGCTTTGGTGAAATCGCCCACCAGGGTGCAGCAGATGCAGCCGGAGTTCATCTCCGTGATCTGCACGCCGGCGTCCTTCAGGAAGCCGCCGTCGATGGCGATCTCGCCGAACTCGTTTTCAATGAGCACCAGCTTCTCGCCCTGGTAGCCCTCGGCGATCAGCTTGCGGATCAGCGTCGTCTTGCCGGCGCCGAGAAAACCGGAAAAAATATCGATCTTTGTCATTGTCGATCCCTCCATGTATTTGCAGTTGAAGAATAAACCGTTTCGTTACGCGCCGCCCGCGGGCGCCGGCAGCCGGACGATCACCAGATCGTCCACCACCTTGACCGAATCCCGCAGCGGCCAGTCGTTCATATCGTCGGTGACGCCGCTCTCCTCGAGCCGCTGCAGCGTTTCGGCGTCCACCGCGATATAGCGGCTGCCGAGGACGTTGCGCAGGTAGAGCGGGGCGTAGATGTTGTCGTACAGCAGGCCGCGGCGCAGCTGGTGGGCGTGGACGAGGATCTCGCCGATCTCTCCCGCGCCGGCCGCCACGAGCGACTCGTCGCCCCCGCCGGTAAAGGCTATGTATTTGACTGAGCCGTCGTCCAGCTCGTGGATGCGCGTGAGCATCTCCGTCGCGGTCTCGCGCGAGCGCTCCATGCATTTGTCCATCTCGAAGTAGCAGGCGTTGGCCTGCAGCACGAACTTCAGCACCAGCAGCGCGAAGAAGAGCGCCGCGGCGGTGCTCGTGCGCGGTCTGCAGTAGCGCTCGAACAGGAGCACGGAGAAGATATAGAGCGTGCTCAGGCTCTGCAGCATCAGCATGTGGTAGACCACCGACGGGGACGCGAAGGACCACATGCACGCGAAGACCGGGATCACCAGCAGGCTCAGCACCATCAGCAGCAGGCGCAGCCCGTCGCGGAAGACGCCGGTCCGGACGGCGGCCGCGATCAGCACGACGGCCGTACCGGCCAGGAAGACGAGGTTCATCGCCGCGTAGAGCGAGAGGCCCCAGGTGCGCAGGTCGCCGCCCAGGAAGAAGCGGGCCACCGTGGTCGCCGTCTGCTTGACGGCGAGCAGGATCGCGGCGGGGCCGAGGGCGCCCAGCTCGCCGATCCCCTGGTAATCCGCCGCGGAGACGTGCTCGAGCACCATGCACAGCCGCCAGGCCAGCCAATAGGCCAGCAGGCCGCCGCCGTAGACGACGAGTTGCCGCACGATCCACCGGCCGTAGGCCCTGCGCTCATGCCGGTCGAGCAGCAGCTCCCACATGAAGTGGCACATGCTCAGCAGCAGCGCGAAGGAAACGTAGGCCTGGTAAATGCCGCAGGAAAAGCAGATCAGCAGCAGCGCCGCGATCGTGTGCTTCCAGCTCGCGTCGCCCACCGTCGCCAGGCGCACGGCCAGCGCCGCGAGGAACATCGCGAGCATGTACCCGTCCGCCGCGTACTGGAAGAAGAAGGTGTTGACGATGCAGGGGAAGGTCACGAGCAGGCCGCCCGTCAGCACGACGGCGACCGGATTGCGGACCTCGAACAGATCCACGATCACCGCCGCGGTCAGCCCGATCCAGAACAGGGAAAACAGGCCCGTGATCCACGGCAGGTCAAAGAAGGTACTCGGCCAGCAGGCGACCATGAGGAACCACCGCCCGATGGCCACGGTGTTCTGCGTGGCGTAGACGTGGTACAGCGCGTCGTGATTGAGCAGGGTGTTGGTGAATTTGTAGAGGTGCGCGATCAGTCCGATGACCAGCACGGAGAAAAACGCCAGCTTCCAGGCGGGCTTGACCCGCTCCCGGTATGCGCGCAGTACGCTCTCTCCCACGTCGTCACCGCCTTTCTGTGTTTGGATGGGCGCCCGCCGGGGAGACCGGCGGGCGCGCGGGCGTCAGCAGAGCTGCGCGCCTGCGGGGACGCTGTCGTCCAAAATGATGAGGTGCAGCTCCTCCTTGCCGTCGACCTCGCGCACGGCGGACAGCAGCATGCCGTTGGAGTCCTGTCCCATCATCTTGCGGGTGGGCAGGTTCAGGATCGCGACCACGGTCTTGCCCACGAGATCCTCGGGCTCGTAGAACTTGTGGATGCCGGAGAGGATCTGCCGCGGGGTGCCGCTGCCGTCGTCCAGGGTGAACTTCAGCAGCTTGTCGGATTTCTTGACCGCCTCGCAGGCGAGGATCTTGCAAACGCGCATGTCGTTCTTATAGAAATCGTCGATGCTCACGTCGGGCAGCACGGGCTTGACGGCGGGCGCCGGCTTCTCGTGCTTCTCCTCGAGCTCCTTGAGCATCTTGGCCATGTCGATGCGGGGGAAGAGCGTTTCGCCCTTGTGGACGCTGACCGTCGCGGGCAGGACGCCGTAGACGTTCGCCGCCTCCCAGCCGGTGGCCTCGCCCTCGGCGCCGATCTGTGCGAAGGCCTTCGCGCAGCTTTCGGGGATGAAGGGGGTCAGCAGGGTGAGGCTGACGCGCAGCGCCTCGAGCAGATTGTACATGACGGTGGCAAGGCGCGCCTTTTTGCTCTCGTCGCGGGCGAGGATCCAGGGCGCTGTCTCGTCGATGTACTTGTTGGCCCGCTGGATGAGCTTGAAGACCTCCTCCAGCGCCACGTGGAGCTGGAAGGCCTCCATCTGCTCCTCGTACCTGTCGCGCGTGGAGCGGATCAGACCGATCAGCTCCTCGTCGATCGCCTCGGCCTCGCGCTCGGCGGGCAGGGTGCCGCCAAAGTACTTCTCCAC
>JAFUUR010000145.1 GCA_017477695.1 Oscillospiraceae bacterium
GCAAGAATTTCTGCTTAACGTTATGCCCAACGTGATGAAGGATCTGAACATTCTCGGAAAGAGCATCATTGAAACGCTGCAGATGACGCTGCGCGCGGGGTCGATCTCCTTTGTGCTGGGGATGATCTTCGGAACGGCCCTGGTCGTCGCCCGGCCCGGCGGGATCATGCAGAATCGCGTGGTGTATCAGATCCTGGACAAGCTGATCAATGTCCTGCGCTCCATTCCTTTCATTATCCTGCTGTTCTGCCTGCTGCCGCTCACGCGTCTGATCTCGGGCACGGCGATCGGCGTCAAGGGCGCCATCGTCCCGCTGGTCTTTGGGACGACGCCCTTCTTCTCCCGCCAGATCGAGGCCGCGCTCAGCGGCGTCGACGGGGGCCTGATCGAGGCGGCGCAGTCCATGGGCAACAGCAACTGGGAGATCATCTTCAGCGTGTATTGGAAGGAGAGCATCGCGGCCATCGCCCGCGGCACCTCGATCACCCTCATCAATCTCGTGGGCCTCACCGCCATGGCGGGCGCCGTAGGCGCCGGCGGTCTCGGCAACTTCGCCTATATCTACGGCCAGCAGCGCAACCACATGGACGATATCTACGTGACCGTCGTGATCCTCGTGGTGCTGGTCATGCTGATCCAACTGATCGGCAATCTCATCGTCAAGCGCAATACCCATTGAACATATAAAAAACGATCAAATCTTGAATTGGAGGAACAAATCATGAAAAAGATCCTTGCCATCGTACTGACCCTTGTGATCGCACTGTCCTTCGCCGCCTGCGGCTCCGGCAGCACCGCGTCCGCCCCCGCAGCCACCGCCGCCCCCGCCGCGGAAACCGCGACGGAGACCCCTGCAGAACCCGTAACCGTCCGCATCGGCCTTACCGGCGCGGTCTATGAGCCCATCTGGGACGTGGTCAAAGAAAAGCTGGAGCCCGAAGGGATCCTTCTGGAGTACGTGCAGTTCAACAACTTCTCTCTGCCGAACGACGCGCTCAACAGCGGGGAGATCAACATGAACGCCTTCCAGCACCACGCCTTTTTTGAGAACGACACCACCAGCAACGGTTACGACCTGACCGCCATCGGCGACACGTACATCGTGGCGATGGGCATCTTCTCCGATAAGATCTCCGACCTGTCCGAGCTGAAGGACGGCGACCTGGTCGGCGTGCCCAACGACGTCACCAACGAGGGCCGTGCGCTGAAGCTGCTCGAGTCCGCCGGGATCATCGAGATCGACCCCGCCGCCGGCAAAGCGCCCACCATCAACGACGTCACCGCCTACAACGTGCAGATCGAGTTCCAGGAGGTCGACGCGAACCTTGTGCCCTCCATCCTGCCTGACGTGGCGATCGCCGTGGTCAACGGCAACTACGCCGCCGACGCCGGCCTCAAGGCCGCGGACGCGCTGTACATGGAGAACAAGTACGACGACAACAGCTACTACTGCCTGATCGCCGTCCGCTCCGAAGACGCCGATGATCCGATCTATCAGCGCATCGTCGAGGCCTATCAGTGCGATGAGGTCATCGAGGTGTACAACACGCAGTTCGCCGGCCTGTTCACTCCGACCTGGAAGCTGGGCTGATCCTGCGGCGCTCGGCCCCATACAACAGCAGCCCGTGCAAAGCCTGCACGGGCTGCTGTTTGCGGGATGCAGCTCAGATGACGTAATCGTAAGCGGCGTCGCCTTTGTTCATCAGATCTTCTATGGTGAAGCGGCCGAGATACTCGTCGATGACGGTGTCGAGCCCCTGCCAGAGCGGACGAGTGCGGCAGTCCACGGCGCGGGGGCAGGGGGCGCTGCCCTGTTCCATACAGGCGACCGGGGCAAGCGTGCCTTCCATCAGCCGAAGGATATCGCGCACGACGAACTGATCCGGCGCTTTGCTCAGCCGATAGCCGCCGCCTTTACCGCGCAGACCGATCAGGACCCCTTCTCTGACCAGGGATTTTACGATGCTTTCCAAATATTTTTCCGAGATCTCCTGCCGCTCGGCGATCTCTTTCAGAGGAACGTAGCCGGCAGACTGATGCTCTGCCATATCTACCAAAACGCGCAGCGCGTAGCGGCCTCTCGTGGATATCAGCATGGGATCTCCTCCTTACCAACCGTCAAAGGTTTTCCGAATCCTATTATACCCTGCGGTTGGTAGGATTTCAACCGAAAAATTTTTTCAAATTCCTATTGACATGTTGGGATATATGCGTTATAATCCCTACAAACATATCCGAAAGGTAGGTTTGAAATATGATCTTGCTTACGGGACGATGTTGAAGGCGGCTCTTGCAAAATCCAAACTCTTAATCTCACATTCAACATCTTATTTATATGGAGGAATTCATCATGGCTAACATTTACACTTCTGCGGATCAGCTGATCGGAAAAACGCCCCTGCTGGAGCTCGTGCATATCGAAAAGGAAGAGGGCCTCGAGGCCACGATTCTGGCTAAGCTGGAATACTTCAACCCCGCCGGTTCCGTGAAAGACCGCATCGCCAAGGCGATGATCGACGACGCCGAGGCAAAAGGCCTGCTCAAGCCCAACTCCGTGATCATCGAGCCGACCTCCGGCAATACCGGTATCGGCCTTGCGTCCGTGGCTGCGGCCCGCGGTTACCGCATCATCATCGTCATGCCCGAGACCATGAGCGTGGAGCGTCGGCAGCTGATGAAGGCTTACGGCGCCGAGCTCGTCCTCACCGAGGGGGCCAAGGGCATGAAGGGCGCTATCGCCAAGGCCGACGAGCTGGCCAAGGAGATCCCGGACAGCTTCATTCCCGGACAGTTCGTCAACCCCGCCAACCCCGCCATCCATAAGGCGACCACCGGCCCCGAGATCTGGGAGGATACGGACGGCAAGGTCGATATCTTCGTCGCAGGCGTCGGCACCGGCGGCACTGTGACGGGCGTGGGCGAGTTCCTCAAGAGCCAGAACCCCGACGTGAAGGTCGTTGCTGTGGAGCCCGCGGGCTCTCCGGTGCTGAGCAAGGGCACCCCCGGCGCGCACAAGATCCAGGGCATCGGCGCCGGCTTCGTGCCCGACGTGCTGGACACCAAGATCTACGACGAAGTGATCGCCGTAGAGAACGAGGACGCGTTTGCCGCGGGGAAGAGCGTCGGCCGCGCGGAAGGCGTGCTGGTCGGGATCTCCTCCGGCGCCGCCGTGTGGGCTGCGATCCAGCTTGCCAAGCGTCCCGAGAACAAGGGCAAGACCATCGTCGCCCTGCTGCCGGATACCGGCGATCGTTACCTCTCCACTCCGCTCTTTGCAGATTGATCCTCTTCGTTGCCTCTTTGATCCACTTCAGGGAAAGCGCCGGACTTCGGTCCGGCGCTTTTTCCGTCTGCCGGTGAAAAAGATGAAATTGGGTATGGACAAATGACAAAAGCGGTGGTATAACTGTATACAATTATACAAATAACACGCACAAAGGAGACCCACCATGCTTGAACTATCCGCCAAAACCAACCTGCTCGAGGAAAACGACTACCGTTATTCCCTCCAGGACGTGCCCGATCCGATCCTCTATCGGGACGTGTACAGCTACGACGACGTGCCGAAGGTGGCCTTCAACCACCGGCGTGTGCCGATCTCCATGCCGGAGGATATCTGGATCACCGATACCTCCTTCCGCGACGGGCAGCAGTCCATGAACCCGTATACGCCGGATCAGATCGTGCATCTTTACAAGCTGCTCAACAAGCTGGGCGGGCCCTA
>JAFUUR010000146.1 GCA_017477695.1 Oscillospiraceae bacterium
ACCGGCAGCGGCAAGACGCTTTTCGCGCAGACGATGGAGAAAATGCTCGACGGGCCCTTCGCGATCGCCGACGCGACGACGCTGACGGAAGCGGGCTACGTGGGTGAAGACGTTGAGAACGTGATCCTCAAGCTGCTGCAGGCTGCGGATTTTGACGTGGAACGCGCCCAGCGCGGCATAATTTACATTGACGAGATCGACAAGATCGCGCGCAAAAGCGAAAACACCTCCATCACCAGAGACGTCTCGGGCGAGGGCGTGCAGCAGGCGCTGCTGAAGCTGCTCGAGGGGACGATCGCAAACGTTCCGCCACAGGGCGGGCGCAAGCATCCGCATCAGGAGTTCATCCATGTGGATACTACGAACATCCTGTTCATTTGCGGCGGCGCCTTCGACGGGCTGGATAAGATCATCGAAAAGCGCACGAACAAGAAGACGATGGGATTCGGCGCGGATATCGTCGGCAGCAGCGAGCGAGACGTGGGGGAGATCCTGGCGCAGGTGCAGCAGCACGATCTGCTGAAGTTCGGCATCATCCCGGAGCTCGTGGGGCGCCTGCCCGTGGTGGCGTCGCTCGATTCGCTCAAGCGTGAGGATCTCGTGCGCATCCTCATCGAGCCGAAGAACTCCATGGTCAAGCAGTATAAGGCGCTGCTGTCTTACGACAGCGTAGAGCTGGAATACGAGCCGGAAGCGCTGGAGGCGATCGCGGATAAGGCGATCGAAATGAAGATCGGCGCGCGGGGACTGCGCAGCGTGATGGAAGGCGTGATGACCGATATCATGTACCGAATTCCGTCCGATCCGAGCGTGCGCGCGGTCAGGATCACGGCAGACAGCGTGAAGAACGGAACGGGGCCCGAGGTGCTGCACGTCACGAACTGACGGCCCTTTTTGAACTCCGGAAAGGAGACAGCAATGAACGATATGAAAAACCAACATCCCATGCCGCTGCTTGCGCTGCGCGGGCTGCACGTTTTCCCGGGAATGATGCTGACCTTCGATGTGGAGCGGCCCGCTTCCGTCGCGTCGCTCGGCATGGCGACCGGGATCGACCAGCTCATCTTCCTCGCAGCGCAGAAGGATCTGAGCATGGATATGCCGGATGCGGACGGGATCTACGAGGTTGGCACCGTCTGCCGGATCCGGCAGCAGCTGCGCCAGCCGCGCGGATCGATATGCCGCGTGATGGTCGAAGGTCTCTACCGCGCGCAGGCGCTGAGCATCGACCCGGACCCAAAGGGCTACACGGCGGAGATCCGCCCGCTGCCGGATCGGGCGGAGCGCGTACATACGGATCGCATGGCGGCGCTCGTGCGCAACTGCCTGTCGCTGTTCGAGGAGTATCTGCGCATGAACCAGGATATGCCGGCAGAGCAGATCCTGAATATCCTGTCCAACCCAAATCCGGCTTATGTGAGCTATTATATCGCGCAGAACGTGCAGTTCAGCGTCGAGGATAAGCAGCGCATCCTGGAGACGGTACAACCGAGCCGCCGTCTTCTGCTGATCGGGCAGCTCCTCAGCCGTGAGCTCAATATCCTCTCGATCGAGAAGGAGCTCAATGAGGAGACCCAGGAGCAGATGAACCGCAACCAGCGGGAATACTATCTGCGAGAAGAGATGAAGATCATCCAGAGCGAGCTGGGCGACGACGGTCAGATCGACGATATCGACGATTACAGACAGAAGATCCAGGGACTGCCCGTGACGGATGAGATCCGTGATAAGCTGCTCAAGGAGCTCGGCAGGCTTTCCAAGCAGCCCTTTGGTTCCTCGGAGGCGGCCGTGCTGCGCGGCTATCTTGACGTTTGCCTCGAGATCCCCTGGGGCGTCAAAACAGAGGAGACCGTTGATCTGGCGAAAGCGCGTAAGATCCTAGACGACGAGCACTTCGGTTTGGATAAGGTCAAGGAGCGCATCCTGGAATACCTCGCGGTCAAGCAGCTCTCCCCGCAGATCAAGGGCGGCCTGCTCTGCCTGGTCGGCCCCCCGGGCACGGGCAAGACCAGCATCGCCATGAGCGTCGCAAAGGCGACGAACCGGAAGCTGGTGCGCGTCAGTCTCGGCGGCGTCCACGATGAGGCGGAGATCCGCGGCCACAGGAAGACCTACATCGGCTCCATGCCCGGCAGGATCATCAGCGGGATCACCCAGACAGGAAGCTGCAACCCGCTCATGGTGCTCGACGAGATCGATAAGCTCGCATCCGATTACCGGGGCGACCCGGCGTCTGCGCTCCTGGAAGCGCTCGATCCGGAGCAGAACAGCACCTTCCGTGATAATTTTCTGGAGCTGCCGTTCGACCTTTCGCAGGTCTTTTTCATCACCACGGCGAATACCAGAAGCACCATACCGCGTGCCCTGCTGGACCGCATGGAGGTGATCGAGCTCTCCAGCTATACGGACGAGGAAAAGCTGCAGATCGCAAAGCGGCATCTGCTGCCGAAGCAGCGCAAAAAGCACGGCCTCAAGGCGAGCCAGCTCCGCATCGACGACAGGGCCATGCGTGAGCTGATCGACGGTTACACGCGTGAGTCCGGTGTGCGTACGCTCGAGAGGGAACTCGCGGCGATCTGCCGCAAGACGGCCTCCGGGATCGCGGAAGGAACGTACAAGAGCTTGACCGTGCGCGCGGGCAAGCTCGAGCCGCTGCTCGGTCCGACCCGGTATAAGCGGGACGTGCTGCGGACGAGAGATGAGGTCGGCCTCGTGCGCGGCCTTGCCTATACCGCCGTCGGCGGCGAGGTCCTGGACGTGGAGGTCGCCGTTCTGAACGGCAGCGGCAAGCTGGAGCTCACCGGCAATCTCGGTGACGTGATGAAGGAATCCGCCAGAGCGGCGGTCACGTACATACGCTCCCGCGCGGAGAGACTCGCCATCGATCCGGAGTTCTACAAGAAAAAAGATATCCACATCCACTTCCCGGAGGGAGCCGTCCCGAAGGACGGACCCTCGGCGGGTATCACCGTCTGCGTCGCGGTCATCTCCGCTTTGACCGGTCGCGCCGTGCGCAGCGACATCGCTATGACGGGCGAGATCACCCTGCGCGGCCGCGTCCTGCCCATCGGCGGTCTGCGGGAAAAGAC
>JAFUUR010000147.1 GCA_017477695.1 Oscillospiraceae bacterium
CTTCGAGCCGCGCGGCCTCCTCCGCCGCCAGGCGCTCGGCCTCCTCGGCACGCGCCTGGATCTCCGCGTCCAGCTCCAGGGCGTAATCGGCGAGGTACGCGCCGACCTCCGCCATCCGCGCCTGGAAATCGCCGACATTGCGCGTCATCACCGCGACGACGATGGGCGTCGGCGTGTAGATGATGGCGGCGACGTGGTTGTTCTTGTTGCCGGTGGCCTCCTCGTAGGCGCCGTACTTCTGCGCCACGTCAAAGCGGCCCTTGAGGCTCAGGTTCAGGTAAGCGTCCGGCTGGGCCGGCAGCAGGTACTCGATCACGTGCGGGAAGCGCTCCTCCCCGCCCGCGCAGAGGGTCGTCATGACCTGGGTTATGTAGCGCGCCGTGTAATAGCTGGTCTGATAAAAGTCCTCGACGAAATAATCCTCCGGCAGATCCGTATACGGAATGGTCATGTCGCTGCACTTGCCCGCATACGTACCGCCCAGATAGTCCACCATGGCGTGGCCGCTGTCGTTGTTGGAATAGGTCAGCGCCGTCTGTTCCCAATACTGCAGCGGCATCCCGAGGACCTTGCTGTCCTGCGAGAGCTCGCCCGCGGCTTCCTTTTCCGCCAGCAGCATCGCGACCGGGACCTTGTACAGGCTCGCGGAGTACATCCACTGGTCCGCGTCATAGTACCAGCTCTCGCCCGTCCCCGTATAGCAGAAGCCGACGGAGAAGCGCTGGTAGGAGCTGCCCAGGTCGTGCTGCGCGATATATTCCTCCATCCAGGCGTTGAGCCGGTCCTCGTCGATCATTCCCCCGTCTTCCGCCGAGGCTGCGCCCTTCCAGACGGGAAGCAGCGCGAGCAGCAGTATGAAGGCGAGTATTCTTTTCCGGTATGTGGATCGTTTCATGCTTTCGTTCCCCTTGCGGGTCTCATTCTTTGCGCGGAAGATCATCCTCCCGCCGCGGCGGAAGGATGACCGTTTTTCACTCTTCAAACTCGATCACGTAGCCCAGGTTCCCGCTGTACAGTTCGGGATAGTCGGCCACGGGATCGTCGCGGCTGTCGTTATAGACCCAGCGGTTGTTGTGCCAGAGGAGGAGGTAGTCCTCCGTGGCGCCGTCATAGCCGTCGTAATAGGAGGGCTCGTTGAAGTCCCACGGATAGTAGAGCACCTCGTCGGACGTCTCCCAGACGAGCGAGTCGTCCTCGCGGTGGCAGCCAACCCAGACGCGGCTGAGGCCGCTGTCGATGACGAGCTCCACGATCTGGTTGAATTCCTCCACGTCGCTCACGACGGCGAGATATCCGCCCTGCTCACGGCAGGCGTCGCGCGCCTCGGTCCAGCTCATGTCGGAGGCGATCACCTCGTAACGGTGCACCTTGGGCACAGCGGGCTCGCCGGGCTGCGTCTCCCCGCTGCCCTCCAGCGTGCCGTAGTCGAAGGGCTGGTCGGCGCTCTCCGGGTCGCCGGGCGCCGCGGGCGGCGCCGTGGGGATGGTCACCATGCCGGAGGCGTCCTCCTCACCGTTTGCCTGGGAGGGGTCCTTGCCCCGCAGGGCGACGCCGCCCTGGAGCATGGAATTTGCGATGATGGCGGCGAGGATCAGCAGCGCACAGACGATCAGCACCGCGGCCACGGGCCGGCGGCGGCGGCGTTTGACCTCCTGGGCGATCTGCTCCTGGCGGCTCATCGGTCTGCCGGCAACGACGGTCGACGGCACGACGGGTGCAAGCTCCGGGTTTTCCTCCACCGTGAGGATCGGGATCGGCTGACGCTGGGCGGCGGCGCTCTCCTTCTCGCGGCGCACGTGCGGCGCCGGCTGATAGACGCGCACGTCCTCCCCCTCGCCGGCCATGGCCAGCGGCACGGGCTGCAGCGTCTCCTCCTCGCTCTCGGGCAGTTGGGCGACGGCGTCGCTCTCAAAGCGCGGCTCCTCGGCGGGGGCGTTGAACAGCGCGCGGATGCGCTCCATCTCCTCTTCCTCCTCGCTGAGGGCGGCCGCCTCGGCGGCCTGCCGCTCCTCCAGCGTGGGGAAGCTGTCCTCCTCGGCCGCGGGGGCGGCTTCTTCCTCCGCCTCCGGGTCGGGCGTCGCGCGGTCCATGCCCGCATCCTCCTCGGCCAGGATGGAGACCATGATGCGCTCCACGTCGCTCAGCTCGGACTTGTCCTTCCTGAACAGGGTCTGGGAGCGGCCCTCGCTGCCGATATAGCGGTTACGCAGGCAGGAATCCACCATCGCCTGCAGCTCGCCCACGGTCTGATACCGGTCGGCCGCCTTGAAAGCGGTCGCCTTGGAGATGATCTGATAGAGCTGCCTGCCCACGTCCTCGGGGATTGGGAAGCTCTTGCCGTCCATGCGTTCGGCCGTCTCCCCGTCGAAGGGAAGCTGCCCGCCGGTGGCGCCGTAATAGAGCAGCAGCCCCAGCGAGTACACGTCCGACGCGGGGCTGAGCTTGCCGCCCCAGTAGAGCTCCGGCGCGATGAACTGCAGCTCGCGCTCCTCCCAGTCCTGTCGTTTCCCGGGTCCGATCGCAGCGAGGCCTTCCTCGTTCAAGCTGATGTTTTCCGGATATACGCCGCCGCGGTAGCCGTTTGCTCCCGCTTCTCCGCGGATCACGCCGCAAAGCTCCGACACCAGAGCGCAAAGCTCCTGCCGGCTCATTTTCGCGATCCCCGCTCCCAGCCTCTTATCCGGGTCAAATTCTGTCTTTTTCATGGCTCCCCCCTGAAGGTGGTGTCTGTCTCTCGTATGGTATCACAGGCGGCGCGTTTCGTAAAGCCCCGGGGCGTCGCGCGCCTGCCGTTCATTTTTCCATCTTGTCGGCAAGCTTGGTGATAGCGTCGGCATATCCGGCCAACTCCTTGTTGGCACGGCCCTCGATGCTCTTTGCGATCTTCAGCAGGCGCTCGGCCGCGGCCACCATGCGGGCGAAGGCCGCGCTGGTCTTGCGCTGCTTTGCCCCGCCCCTCTGATCGATGGGCCTGCCCTCGGGCATGCGCTCGAACTGATCCGTGCGCAGGTTGAAAACGCAGCCGCTGTAAGGCGCGTAGGCGCGCAGACCCAGCTCGTCGTTGAGACAGGCGGTGAAGCTGTCGGCCGAATCCGGGTCGCCGTGGTTCACGAAGATCTGCTTCGGCTTCTGCTCGAAGCCCGCGAGCCAGCGCAGGAGGCCGGCCTTGTCTGCGTGGCCGCTGATGCCCGGCAGACTGTCGATCTGCGCCTTGACCTCGATGTCCTCGTTGAACAGCTTGACGTGGTCGATCCCGTCCACGAGCAGGCGCCCGAGCGTCCCGACCGACTGGTAGCCCACAAAGAGCACCGTGGACTCCGGACGCCAGAGATTATGCTTGAGATGATGGCGCACGCGCCCGGCGTCGCACATGCCGCTCGCGGAGATGATGACCTTGGGCGTGCTGTTCTCGTTGATGGCCTTGGACTCCTCCTGGCTCACGGCCAGCTCCAGGCCGGGAAAGACGATGGGGTTCACACCGGCGCGGATCAGAGCGCGCATCTCATCGTTTACGTATTCCGTGTCGCACTGGAGGAAAATGGACGTCGCCTCGATGGCGAGGGGACTGTCCATATAGACGGGGAAATCCCCGTGCCCGGTGACCAGGTTCTTCTCCTTGATCTCCCGGATGAAATACAGCATCTCCTGCGTGCGGCCGACCGCGAAGGACGGGATGATCATATTCCCGCCGCGGTCCAGCGTCGCCTGGATGCGCTTGGCGAGCTCCGCGACGTAATCCACCTTCACTTCGCTGTGCAGCCTGTCGCCGTAGGTGGACTCGATCACCAGATACTCGGTGTCCTTCACGAATTCCGGGTCGCGCAGGATGGCCTGGCCGCCGTTGCCGAGGTCGCCGGAAAAGGTGATCTTCCGCGTCTCGCCGCTCTCGGTGAGCCAGACCTCGATCGCTGCGGAGCCGAGCAGATGTCCCACGTCCGTCAGGCGGATGGTCACACAGTCGTTCACCTGAATGAGCTTGCCGTAGCCGCAGGGGTGCAGCAGGGAGACCGCGCCGGCCGCATCGTCCAGATCGTAGAGCGGCTCCACCTCGGCGCCGCCGCTGCGCACGGATTTGCGGCTTTTCCACTCCGCCTCGGAGATCTGGATGTTGGCACAGTCGCGCAGCATGATGTCGCACAGAGAGCAGGTCGCGGCGCTGGCGTAGATCGCCCCGCGGAAGCCCTGCTTGTACAGCAGCGGCAGCAGGCCGGAATGGTCGACGTGCGCGTGCGTCAGCAGCACGAAGTCCAGCTCCTCCGGCGAGACGGGCAGCGGGTCGTTCTCGAACAGATCCTTGCCCTGCTCCATGCCGTAGTCCACGAGGCCCTTTTTGTCACCCACCTCGATATAAGTGCGGCTGCCCGTCACCTCGTGAGCGGCGCCCAAAAACGTGATCTTCATCCTGTCACCTCATTATTCTGCGCAAAATCGCAACGCATATATCCGTCCCGATCACGCTTTATTTTACACCATGCGGCGCGCCGACGCAATATAAGAAATCTTAAGCGCTGCCGCGCCGACGCCTCAGAAGCCGAAATCCGGGAAGTATTCCGAGAGCGTGCGGCTGTCCACACGGCGCAGGGTCTTCAGGCTTTTGATCACCATATAGGCCCGGCCGCCGTTATAATCGATGAACTCGTGCATCACGCGCACCATGCTCTCCCAGTCGTGCGGGCGGTTGTTCCAGCGCAGCATGTCGCGCGGTGTCTCCGCGCGCAGCTCGTCCGCCAGCTCGTCGATCCGGGCGTGCACCGCTTCGTCGGAGAGCGGCCCGCGCAGCAGCTCGCCCAGCCGACGCAGGAAGGCGTCGAAGAAGGCGTCGTTGTCCATCAGGGCCTCCGCCAGCCGCTCGTACTCGTATTCGTTGGCGAAGGGGATCTCAAAGGCGTTATAGGAGAACATGCCCAGGTCCAGATCCACCAGCGCAAAGTGCAGCTTCTGATCGTCCTCCGTCCAGTAAAAGCGCATGTTGGGGCTATTCGCGTCGAAGTTGCCGCTGTACGCCTCGAGGACGCACCAGCCGACGACGCTGTCCAGATCCAGATGCTGCTCCAGCCAGGCGAAGTTCTCCGGATCGCTGAGGTCGGCGGTCAGCGCGAAGTCGGCCACCTCCTCGGCCATGGAGTTGTGCTCCCAGATCTTCTTGGTCTGGGTCACCTGCGCCTCGTCGCAGCCGTAGTGCTGCGCGTAGTGCGTCTCGGAATGGGCCTCGCGCAGGTTGTAAATGCCCCAGTACTCGCCGTTGAGATACAGCACCGCGTAGCGGTGATCCTGGCAAGGCAGCGTGGGAAAGTTCTCGCTCGCGAGCTCGTGCATCAGCGTGTCGCGCATATAGCTGGAGGGCCGCCCCTCCTGCGCGGCGCGCAGCAGCACGCTCGTAAAATGCGTGACGCCGTTTCCGAACAGATCGTAGTCGAGCGCGCCGTCATAGCGGTCGGCGAATTTCAGCTTGAAGGATTTCTTCACGCGCGTGCGGGAGGTCTCTCCGTGCAGCTTCACGCCGCAGCGGATCTGCGTCCGTGCCCCATCCTCCTCGAACAGGGTGAAGCTGGCCTCGCGCTCGAGCTCCTCGCTGTAGCGCGTATAGAGGCCCTTGGGTCCGGTCATCTCCTCTTTCGTGCAGATGAGACTGACCACGGGCAGCACGTGCCCCTCGTTGAGGATATAGCTCAGGTCGAGCGTGGCGCTGGGCAGATAGCCCTCCTGCACGCAGGCCGCGCGCAGCGCCGTCGTTTCGGTGATCTCGATCGGCCCGGTGTAGAGCGGGGAGGCCGCCGAGGGATAGCTGCCGTCGAGCGTATAATGGATGGGGGCGCTGCCGCGCAGCTCCACGGTCACGCTCTCCACGCCCTCGAAGATGCCGTCCTCCGTCAGGGCCTCCGGCATCGCCGCGATCAGCCGCTCGCCGCCGACGTTGGGCTTGCCGGGCGACGGCGCGTCCAGATAGAAGAAGCCTCCCTCCCCCGTCCGGCGGCCGACGCTGCAGCCGATGGGGACGTCATGCAGGCTGACGTAGTCCGCGAGGCTCCCGTCGGCCCGGCTGAGATACAGCGTCTCGCGCGTGGAGTTGAGACTGAAGCCGGTGTTCACGTTCCCCACCGGGATCGCCTCGGACGAGCAGTAGAGCACGACGCTCTCGCCCGGCTTGAGGGTCTTGTTCGGCAGGGCGTACTGCAGCCGGTCCTTCCCCTTGTCGGAGAGGTAATAGCCCGCGAGGCTCACCGGCGTCTGCCAGGGATTGCTGATCTCCACCCAGTCGTAATAAGTCCAGTTGATGGCCGCACAGCGGTCGTTATAGGGCATGACCTCGCCGATGACGGGCTCGCCCTCGCAGGCCGCGCGGCCCGCCTGATAGAGGCGATAGCCCTCGTCGCCGTTTACATAGCCCGGGCTCGGGAAGGCCGTCAGCACGAGGCTGCCATCCGGCGCGCGGTACGCGCTCTCGTCCTCTCCCATGGCGGGCGTTTCCCAGACGTCCGCCGTCTCGCCGCCCGCGTCGACCAGGCGCAGCGTGCAGCCCGCCGCCGGGATCTTCATCCCGTCGAGCTGCCCGCTCAGCAGCAGGCAGTATTCCCCCGCGCCGAGGCTGAGATCCGGCAGGGCGTAGCTCCCGCCGTCGCGCTGCAGGGTCCAGCCCTGCAGGCGCACGGGCGCGCCTCCCGCATTATACAGCTCCACCCAATCGGGAAAGTCGCCGTTTTCGTCGGCGAGCGTCGCCTTGTTGGAGGCCATGACCTCCGAGATCCTGACCGGCGAGGCGGGCTCCGCCGAAGGCGCCGCGGCGGGTGCCTCCTGTGCGGGAGCAGCCTCCGACGCGGGGGCGGCCTCCGGTGCGGGAGCGCCGTCCGTTCCGGCGGCGCCGCAGCCGGACAGCAGCAGACACAGCAGCAGGACGAGCGCCGTCAGTCTCCGATATTCTGCTTTGGGCATCGTCCCGCCCCCCTTCCTTCGTTCAGAAGCCGTCGAAAAGCGTGATCTGACTCGTCTCGGGCAGATCGCCCAGCGCGCCCAGACGGCGCAGCGTATCCAAGTGGGTCTGGCTCACCTTGGGGCAGGCTCGCCCCAGATCCTCGACGGAGATGAAGCTCTCGCCGCTCTGTCGGCAGCGGTCCAGATCCCAGGCCGCCGTCTCGCCCAGGCCTGAGATGGACACGAAGGGCGGGCGCAGCTTTTCATCCTCGGTGATGAGGAACTTCGTCGCGTGCGACTTGTAGAGGTCGATCGGCGCGAACTCAAAGCCGCGCATGTTGAACTCGTACACCGCCTCGAGCGTCACGAGCAGATCCTCCTCGTTCGCCGTCAGATCCGAGCGGCGGCGCATCTCGTTGATCTTGCGCCGCACCTCGGCCGTGCCGCCGCACATGCTCTCCGCGTCGAAGCCGCCCTTCTGACTGCGGCGGTAGAAATAGGCGCTGTAAAAAGCCAGCGGCCTGTGCACCTTGAACCAGGCGATGCGGAAGGCCATCATCACGTAGGCCACCGCGTGGGCCTTCGGGAAGAGATAGGCGATCTTGCGCGCGGACTCGATCCACCAGTCCGGCACGCCCATGGCGCGCATCTGGTCCTCCGCGTCCCCGGGGAAGCTGCCGCTGTCCTTCACCTTGCCCTTGCGCACGCTCTCCATGGTCTTGAAGGCCAGGGAGGGCTCCATGCCCTTGCTGATGAGATAGAGCATGATATCGTCGCGGCAGCCGATGGTCTCGTCGACCGAGGCGACGCCGTTGACGATCAGATCGTGGATGTTGCCCGCCCAGACGTCGGTGCCGTGACTGAAGCCGGACAGGCGTACCAGCGTGTCGAACTGGTTCGGCCGGGTGTCGACCAGCATCTGCCGGGTGAAGGGCGTTCCGAACTCGGGCACGCCGATGGAGCCGGTCTTGCCGATGATGGGGTCGTCGTCCGGCAGGCCGAGGGCGGCGGGGCTCGTAAAGATCGACATGGTCTCCGGGTCGGAGAGGGAGATCTCCTGCGCCTTGACGCCGGTCATATCCTCCATCATGCGGATCATCGTCGGGTCGTCGTGGCCCAGCTCGTCGAGCTTCAGTAGGTTGTCCTCCATGCAGTGGTATTCAAAATGCGTGGTGATGATCTCGCTGTTTGGGTCGTCCGCCGGGTGCTGGACGGGGCAGAAGTCCGTCACGTCCATATCCTGCGGGATGACCACGAGGCCGCCGGGGTGCTGCCCCGTGGTGCGTTTGATGCCCACGAGGCCCGCCGCCAGCCGGTTCTCCTCGGCGCGGGTCGCGCGGATGCCGCGCTCCTCGAGGTATTTCTTCACATAGCCGTAAGCAGTCTTTTCCGCGAGCGTGCCGATCGTTCCGGCGCGGAAGACATGGTCGGAGCCGAAGAGCGTCTCGGTATACTTATGGGCCTTGGCCTGGTACTCGCCGGAGAAGTTGAGGTCGATATCCGGCGTCTTCTCGTTGCCGGGGTAGCCGAGAAAGGTCTCGAACGGGATGTCAAAGCCGTCGCGCCGCAGGCGAGTGCCGCAGACGGGGCAGTCCTTTTCCGGCATGTCCGCGCCGCAGCCATAGCTGCCGTCGGTCACGAATTCCGTGTGGCAGCACTTGGGGCAGACGTAGTGCGGCGGCAGGGAGTTGACCTCCGTGATGCCGGACATGTAGGCCACGATCGAGGAGCCCACGCTGCCGCGGCTGCCGACGAGGTAGCCGTTTTCCAGAGAGTTCTGCACCAGCTTCTGGGCAGACATGTAGATCACGTCGTAGTTGTGCTCGAGGATGGTGTTGAGCTCGGTGTCGACGCGGTTCTGCACCAGCTCGGGCGGATGCTCGCCGTAGATGCGGTGCATCTTGTCGTACACGAGCTGCTTGAGCTCCTGCGCAGAGTTCTCGATCTTGGGCGGGAACAGCTCCTTCGGCAGCAGCTCGATCGGCTCGATCTGATCGGCGATGGCGCGGGTGTTGGTGACGACGACCTCGCGCGCCGTCTCCTCCCCGAGATAGGCAAACTCGGCCAGCATCTCGTCCGTCGTGCGGAAGAAGATGGGGCAGTCCCGGTCTGGGTCGGAAAACTTCTTGGCAGCCTGGAGGATCTTGCGGTACTGCTCGTCCTCCGGGTCGAGAAAGTGCACGTCGCTTGCGGCGATGACGGGCTTGCCCAGGCGCTTGCCCAGCTCGTAGATGCGGCGGTTATAGTCCTGCAGGACCGTCTCGTCCTTGACGCGGCCGTTATCCACGAGAAACCCGTTGTTGCATATGGGCTGGATCTCGAGATAGTCGTAATAGGCGGCGATTTTCTCAAGCGTCTTGTCGCTCTCGCCGCGCATCACCGCGCCGTAGAGCTCGCCCATCCCGCAGGCGGAGCCCACCAGGATCCCCTCCCGGTGCCGGTTGAGCAGGCTCTTGGGCACGGTGGGCGTGCGGTGGAAGTAGTTGAGGTAAGACTGGCTCACCATCTCGTACAGGTTCTTAAGGCCCCTGCGGTCCTTCACCAGCAGGATCATGTGGTAGGTCTTGGCCACGTCCGTGCGCCGCAGGGAATGGTATACGGTCTCGATATCGTCCAGGGTGCGCGCGCCCTGCTGCTGCAGCATGGGCAGGAACTTGTCCATCATGCGCGCGACGACCATGGCGTCGTCCGAGGCGCGGTGGTGATTGAACTGCGGCAGCCCCAGGTGGTTGGACACGATATCCAGCTTGAAGCGCTTGAGCTCCGGCAGCAGGGCCTGGCTCAGCGCGAGCGTGTCAAGGAACACGGGGTTGAACTTCAGCCCCTGCCGCAGGGCGGCGGCGGTCATGAAGCCGACGTCGAAATGCGCGTTGTGCGCGACCAGCGGCCGGTCTCCGGCAAAAGCCATGAAGCGCTCCATCGCCTCTTTCTCCCGGGGCGCCCCGGCCACGTCCTGGTCCCGGATGCCCGTGAGCTGCGTGATGTCCGCGGGGATGTGCATCTGCGGGTCGACGAAGGTGTTGAAGGTCTCCTTCACCGTGCCGCCGGAGAAGATCACCGCGCCGATCTCCGTCATGCGGTCGCTCTGGGCGTTGAGCCCGGTGGTCTCGATATCGAAAGCCACGAACTCCGTGTCCAGCGGCAGCCTGGATTTTCCGATGACGGCGCTGTTGCCGTCCATGTCGTTGACGAAATAGATCTCGCAGCCGTAGATGATCTTCACGCCGTTGGCTTTCCCGGCCTTCCACATGTCCGGGAAGGCCTGCACCACGCCGTGATCCGTAACGGCGATGGCGGGCATGCCCCAATCCGCCGCGCGCTTGACGATCTCCTTCGGCTCGGTGAGCGCGTCCAGCGCGGAGAAGCGGGTGTGCATATGCAGCTCCACGCGCTTTTCCGGCGCGTTGTCCGGCCGTATGTAGCGCTTGCCCTTGACGATATTGCGCGGCTCGAGCACCATGTCGTCGTCATATTTGCTGTAGGAGATCTCGCCCTGGACGATCAGATGATCGCCTTTTTTGATCTTGCCGAGAACGCTCTGGTCGTCGTCCGCGCGCAGAAAACGGGTGACGCGGAAGGTATTGGTCAGATCCGTCAGATCGAAGCTCAGCACCGCGCCGCCGCGCTTTTGCAGCTTGCGGCTCGTCACGTCCACCACGTCGCCCTCGACGGTCACGCGGCCCGACTCCAGGTTCAGCCCGGCCATGGGCACGGGCCGCTGCTTGATGGTCTTCCCGTAGAGGACCTGCCCCTGCGGCGCACCCTTTCCGTCCGGCGCCTTCGCCGGGACGGCAGCCGCGGACGAGGCCTGCTTCGGGCGCGGATAGTCCGCCACCAGGCCCAGCTCATCGAGCCCGTATTCGGCCTTGAGGCGAGCCGTGAGGCCCGTGATCTCCGCCGGGGAGGGCATGGCCGCGAACCACGCGCTGACCGACATGCTGCGCTCGGAAGCGTTCACCAGCACCTCGGTCACGTAGGCCTTGTCCAGTCCGCCGGCCGCGTGGGCCAGCGGCTCACAGCCGGGAAATATCGTTAAAAACGGCGTATGTTCACTCATGTACGTCCAATTCCTTTCTGCCTCCCGCCCGCGGGAGGGGCCGGCGCGCGGCCGGGGCGCCTCATGCGTCGGCGCGGATCAGCTCGAGGAGCGCGGAGCAGAGCTGCTCGTAGGGATAAGTGCCCAGCACCTGCCCCTTTTTGAACAGGATGCCCTTGTCCTTTCCCCCGGCGATGCCGTAGTCCGCCTCGCGGGCCTCGCCCGGGCCGTTGACCACGCAGCCCATCACCGCCACGGTGATGTCCCGGTCCAGCTCGCGTACGCGGCTCTCCACCTCGGAGGCGAGTGCGATCAGGTCGATCTCCGTACGGCCGCAGGTCGGGCAGGATATGAAGCGTACCCCGCCGGAGCGCAGCCCCGCCGCCTTCAAAATGGCTACGCCGGCGCTGACCTCCTTTACCGGGTCGGCCGTCAGCGAGACGCGGATCGTCCCGCCGATGCCCTCGCTCAGAAGCGTCCCGATGCCGACGGCGGACTGGATGGTGCCGTTCCACTCGGTACCCGTCTCGGTCACGCCCAGGTGCAGCGGGAAATCGAAGCGCTCTGCCGCCATGCGGTAGGCCGCGATGGTCAGCGGCACGGTAGAGGACTTCAGGCTCAGGCAGATATCCTCAAAGCCGTATTTCTCAAGCAGACGCACGTGGCCCTCGGCGCTCTCCACCATGGCCTCCGGGCAGGGATGCCCGTACTTTTCCAACAGGCGCTTTTCCAGACTGCCGGCGTTGACGCCGATGCGGATCGGGATGCCGCGCGTCCTGCACGCCTCCGCCACCGCTCTGACGTTCTCCTCCGCCCCGATGTTGCCGGGATTGATGCGGATCTTGTCGATCCCGCGCTCGGCCACGGCCAGCGCCAGCCGATAGTCAAAATGGATATCCGCCACGAGCGGCAGATCCACCTGCTCCTTGATCTTGTCGACGGCCTGCGCCGCGCGCATGTCCGGGATGGCAAGCCGCACGATCTCGCAGCCGGCGGCGCGCAGCTCCTTGATCTGCCGCACGGTCGCCTCCACGTCCCATGTCTTGGTGTTGCACATGGACTGCACCGTGACCGGCGCGTCGCCGCCGATCAGCCTGCCGCCCACGCGGATCTGTCTCGTCTTTTCCCTCATATACATGCCGCCACCCGCCTATTCGCATAATTCAACAATTTAATAGTATAACACAAGCGGGCGCCGTTGTAAAACGAAAAAAGAGCGGTGCTTCACCGCTCTTTTTCTTTGCCGCCGGACTCATTCCACGCCCAGCAGCATCCGGTCGTTATCCAGCGCTTTCCCGGCCGCGCGCTTGAACTGCTCCAGCAGATCCGTGATCGTGAGCCCCGCGCGCTGCTCGCCGGCGACGTCGAAGATGATCCGCCCGCGGTCCATCATGATGGTGCGGCTGCCCAGATCCAGCGCCGACTGCATGTTGTGCGTGACCATCAGGCAAGTCAGTCCCTCTTCCTCCACGATCCTGCGCGTGATCGCGAGCACCTTCTCTGCAGAGGCCGGGTCCAGCGCCGCCGTATGCTCGTCCAGAAGCAGGAGCTTCGGTGGGTTGACAGTCGCCATCATCAGCGTCAGCGCCTGGCGCTGTCCGCCGGAGAGCAGGCCCACCGGCTGCTGCATCCGATCCTCCAGGCCCATGCCCAGCGGGCGCAGTCTGTCGCGAAAGTCCTCCCGGTCGGCCCGGGAAATGTGCCCCAGCCAGCCGCCGCGCCCCGCGGCGAGGGCGAGGTTTTCCTCGATGCTCATGCCCGGCGCGCTGCCGCGCAGCGGGTCCTGGAACAGGCGCCCGATCTGCCGCGCGCGCTTATATTCGGGCAGAAGTGTCACGTCCAGGTCGTCCAGCAGGATGCTGCCGCTGTCGGTGATGAAGCTGCCGGAGATGGCGTTGAAAAGCGTGGACTTGCCCGCGCCGTTGGCGCCGATGATGGTGACGAATTCGCCGTCCCGCACCGTGAGGGACAGATCGTCCAGCGCCTTCTTGGCGTTCACGGTGCCGGGATTGAAGGTCTTGGAGATGTGGGAGATGGTCAGCATTCCGGCTCCCCCCTTCCCCGCTCGTGACGAAGCCGCCGCTTGAGCAGCGGCATCCGGCTCTTGAGGTAAGGCCCCGCAATCGCGATGATCACGATGACGGACGACACCAGCTTGAGCATGAAGGCCGGCATGTGGAAGCGCAGCGCGATGGTATACACCAGGCGGAACAGGAACGCGCCCAGCACCGCGCCGACGGCGCGCACGGGGATCTTCCCCCGCCCGAGGAAGGCGTTGCCGATCAGCAGCGACGCCAGCGCGATGGTGACCATGCCGGTGCCGATGTCGATGTTGACGGACTTCTGGCTCTGCGCGAGCAGGCAGCCGGAGAGGCCCGTGAAGGCGTTGGAGATGCACAGGCCCACGATCGTGGTGAAGGCGGGGTTGATGGACGAGGAGCGGACCATGTCCGGGTTGTTGCCGGTGGCCCGGATGGCGAGGCCGAGACGCGTGCGCAGGAAAAGCGAGAGGAACACGACCACGAGCGCCACGGCCAGCAGCGCCACGAGCATCCTGTACTGCTCGGCCAGCGCCGTGCCCGCCAGCAGCTCCTTGGCCCTGGTGAAGACCGTCTCGGTCTTGTTCATGTTCAGAAGCGAGGAATTGCCCATGACGGCGATGTTGATCGAGTACAGGCCCGTGTTCACGATGATGCCCGCAAGCAGGCTGTCGATCCCCATCTTGGTCTGCAGCAGGGCCGTGATGCAGCCAGAGAGCATGCCCGCCAGCATGGCGGCGAGGATGGCCAGATACGGGTGACCCGCGATCGCGACCACCGCGCCGACGGCCGCGCCCAGCGTAAAGCACCCGTCTGTGGACAGGTCGCACACGTTCAGCATGGAATAACTCAGAAACAGCGCGAGGACCGTCAGCGAACTGATCAGTCCCAGCTCCAGAGCGGTCTGCCCCAGGGAAAGGACGGCGCTCACGTTCATAGGCGAATTCAACTCCTTACGGGAATACGGCGGGGAGCGCTTCCGGCTCCCCGCCGTTTGGTTTTCGGGATGCTGCGGTCAGCCGCCGCGCTCAGCCGAGATCGGAAAAGCTCTCCGCGGTGGTGATGCTCTGCACCTGCGTGCAGAAGGGGGCGAAGGCCGCGGCGACGGTCTCGTAGTCCAGGCCGAGGGCCTCGCAGGTCTCGGTGTTGACGGTGGCGGTGCCGTTATCGAAGGTCATAACGCCGGTAACGGCAGGGTCGCTGCCGCCGAGCAGGATCTGCTCGATCATGTTGGCGGTCTCCACGCCGAGGTTGGCGTAATCCACGCCGTAGCCGAGGAAGGCGCCGTTGAGCGCGAAGGAATCCGCTCCGGTGTAGTGCGGGATGCCGGCCTCGGCCAGCAGCTCGTAAATGCTCAGCTCCGCGGTCATGATGGTGTTGTCGGTCGGGGTGAAGATCGCGTCCACGCCGTCGGCGATCAGAGCCTGGGCGGCAAGCGTCACCTCGTCGACGGTGGTGCCGGTGCGCTCGATCACGGTCACGCCCTTGCCTTCGAGGTAGGCCTTCGCGTCGGCGATCGGCGCGGTGGAGGCATCCTGTCCCACGTCGTACAGAAGCCCGATAACGGAGGCGTCGGGATCGGCGGCGAAGATGAGGTTCATGATGGCGTTGGTGTCCAGATAATCGGAGGTGCCGGTGACGTTGCTGCCGGGCGCCTCAAGGCTCTCCACCAGGCCCGCGCCCACGGGATCGGACACGGCTGCGAAGACCACGGGGATCCCGTTGTCCTCGGTGGCGGCCTGCATGGCCATGGCGACCGGGGTCGCGACGCCGACCATCAGATCGATGTCCTCGGCGATGAAGTTGGCGATGATCTGGGCCATGACGTTGGCGTCGGCGTTGCAGTTGTCGTACAGTACCTCGAAGTCCACGCCCGCGGCCTCGCCGATCGCGGCGAGCTGCGCCTCGATGTTCTCGACGATCTGGTTGAGCGAGGCGTCGTCGACGTAGTTGCAGATGCCGATCTTATAGCTGACGGTCTCCGCTTCGGCGGGAGCTTCGGCGGCGGGTGCGGGCGCAGCGGTGCTTGCGTTGGAAGCGCTGCTGCCGCAGGCGGCGAGCGCGAAGAGCATGGTCAGAGCCATGAGGATGGAAATGATCTTTTTCATGATAGAAATGTCCTTTCTTTTACAGGCAGTTTTTGATGTGTCGTTCTGTGTTCTCTTCCTTTAACGGCGCCATCGCCGCCATCGTTTCGTATAGAGCTTCATGATAGCCTCCCTGTAAAACAAAAAGTCCCGTCCCTGCAAACTGCTGGGACAGGACGTATCTGCGATCCTGCGGTGCCACCCGGCTTGACGCTGTGACCAGCGCCCACTTTTACGCATACCAACATATGCCGACTGTTGTTTACGGAGAGTCCTGCTCCGTCTCACATACTCGGAAGGGGCCGCCCTTCTTTTCCGCTCGCCCTCAGAAGTCCATTCGGTCTCAGCTTTTCTGCCGCGCTCCCACCTGCCGCGGCTCTCTGAAAGAAAAGGGATAAGACTTACTCACTCTTCTTCAACGGTTTACACGAGTAAAACACACAAATCTGTTTTTGTCAAGCGCGCGCCGCGCATTTTGTAAAATCTGCCGGATTATCCCGTCACGATGCGCAAAACGTCGTTGAACATCACGACGGCCATCAGCCCCAGCAGCAAAACCATGCCCGCCGCGTGCACATAGCCCTCGTACCTGGGATCGAGCCGCCTGCGCGCGATCGTCTCGATCAGCCAGGTGACCAGCAGGAAAAAGATCCGCCCGCCGTCGAGCGCGGGGATGGGCAGCAGGTTCATGATGGCGAGGTTCACCGCGATAAAGGCGCCGAGATAGAGGATGTTGTAGACGGCGTCGGCCGTGCTCGCAGCCTGCTCGCCCGTCTCCGCCATAAGGTCTACGATGCCCACCGGCCCGGACATGTCCCGGATGCCCACCTGGCCGCGGATGAGCTGGCTCAGCCCCATCCAGACCATGCGGCCGAATTCCATGGCCGTATCCCAGGTATAGCGCAGCTTGACGCCGGGGGTGGCCTCCTCGAAGCCGAAATAGAAGCCGAACATCTTGTTCTCCTGCCCCTCGTATTCCAGCGGCACCATATGAAAATCGTCCAGCCGGAGCTTCCTGCCGTCGCGGATCAGCACGAGATCGTATTCCCCGCTGCCCTGGTTGAGAAAGTCGCCCACGTCGTAGTACTGGTAGATACGGTGCCCGTCGATCTTATAGAAGCGGTCGCCAAGCTGCAGGCCGTCGGCGCTCTCGTAGGGGCAGCCGTCCATAAAGCCCGCGAGGACCGGCGCGCGAAACGCCGTCGCCCCGGCGTAGAGGCAGAGGATGATCACGAGCCCCAGCAGGAAATTCATCGCCGCACCGGCCACGAGGATGACCGCCCGCTTCCACACCGCCTGGTTGGTGAAAGCGCGCGGATTGTCGGACGCCTCGTCCTCCCCGGCCATGGCGCAGTAGCCGCCGACGGGGATCGCCCGCAGGGCGTAGAGCGTCTCTCCCTTCTGCTTCTTCCACAGGGCGGGGCCCATCCCCACGGCGAATTCATCTACCTGCACGCCGCAGGCCTTGGCCGTGATGAAGTGCCCGAACTCGTGTACGGCGATCAGCACGCCGAAGATCAGGATTGCAAGTATGATGTATGCGATGGTCATTGGGTCCCTCCGTAAAAGGGCCGTCCGTCAGGCGCCGAAGCGCTCCCGCACGAAGGCCCGGGCGGCCGCGTCCGCTGCCAGAATGGTTTCCAGATCGTCCGCCGCAGTCACGCCCACGGCGTCGACGGCGGCCGCCGCCGCGTCGTAGATCCGGTTATAGCCCAGCCGGTGCTGCAGGAAGAGATGGACCGCCACCTCGTTGGCCGCGCTCATGACGCAGGGCGCCGTCCCGCCGAGGCGGGCACAGTCCATCGCCAGGCGCAGGCACGGGAAGTTGACCAGGTCCGGCTCCTCGAAGCTCAGATCCCGCAGCTTCCAGAAATCGAGATGCTCGAACATGCTCTCCCGGCGCTCCGGCCAGGTCAGCGCGAGCTGGATCGGCAGCCCCATGTCCGGCACACCGAGTTGGGCGATCACCGTCCCGTCCACGAGCTCGACCATGGAGTGGATCACGCTCTGCGGATGGATCACCACGGTGATGTCATCCGGCGTCACGCCGAACAGGTGCATGGCCTCCACGAACTCCAATCCCTTGTTCATGAGCGTGGCGCTGTCCACGGAGATCTTGGCGCCCATGCTCCAGTTGGGATGCTTGACGGCCTGCTCGGGCGTCACGTCCTCAAGCTCCGCGCGCTTTCTGCCGCGGAACGGGCCGCCGGAGCCGGTAGGCAGGATCTTGTGCAGCTCGCCCTCTCCCCTGCCCGTCAGGCACTGGAAGATAGCCGAATGCTCCGAGTCGACGGGCACGATCTCCGCGCCCTTTTCCTGCGCGCGGGCCATGACCATGTCCCCCGCGCACACGAGCGTCTCCTTATTGGCCAGGGCGATGCGCTTTTTCTCGTCGATCGCCGCAAGCGTGGGTTTGAGGCCCACGGAGCCGGAGACCGCCGTGACCACGCAGTCCGCTCCGGGGAGCGTGGCGGCCTCGATAAGCCCCTCCATCCCGCTGCCGACGCGGATGTCCGTATCGGCGACGGCGATCTTGAACTGCTTTGCCGCCTGCTCGTCGTACACGGCCACGAATTCCGGCCTGAACTTTCGCGCCTGCTGCTCGAGCAGGTCGATCTTGCGGTTGGCGGTCAGCGCCGCCACGCGGATCCCGGTGTGCTCCGCCACCGCGGCGGTCTGCCGCCCGATGGAGCCGGTGCAGCCCAGAATGGAAATGGATCTCACCATATGCTTATCCCTCTTTGTTTTTTCTTCTCAGGGTCTTCAGATAGGCCTTCCGCTCATCGCTGACCCGGTAACTCTCCACCGCCTTCTGGATGGTCTTGTTATGGGTCCAGCGGTCCAGCCGCCGCTGCTCGATGCAGGGCAGAGCCGCCTCGTATTGTTTGGCCAGAGCCGTGGCAAAATACCAGGCGATCATCATGTTCACATAGTATTCCCCGGAGCGCAGCTTCGCCACCCACTCCAGATACTCCGGATCAAAGTCCTCGTCCAGGAAGTGGCTCATGAGCATGCTCACCCCAAAGCGGACGGTGTACGTCTCCCCCGAATCCAGCCAGCGGCGGATATGGGGCAGCAGCGCCGCCCGGTGTCTGC
>JAFUUR010000148.1 GCA_017477695.1 Oscillospiraceae bacterium
CTGCGCGGCCAGCAGCAGGCGCATGGCCGTCATGTCGCTGCCGCCCTCGGCAAGGACGCGCCGCAGATGCGCCTCCAGCGCCTCCCGGCTGCCGCCGTACAGCAGCGTCGCAAGGCGCGCCGCGGCGTCCTGCTCGTCCTGCGCGCGCTCCTCGAGCCGCGCCTGGATCTGGCCGATGCGGTAGATCCCGCTCTCGCCGGCCAGGCGCTGGGTGTCCACCGCCTCCCGGCAGGCCGCCGTACAGCGCCGGAGCTGGGAAAAACTGCGGCTCACGCCGATAACGCAGTTCTCGTCCAGCAGGCGCTTGCCCACGTAATACAGCTCGTCCAGGGCGGCGCCCAGCCGGGCGAAGCCGTCCTCCGAGACGAGCAGGCTCAACACCCGCCCGCCGGAGACGAAGCTGCAGCAGCTGTAATACTTGCGCAGCACCTGATCCACGGTCTGCGCGGCGTCCTGCTCTAGCCGCCCGGCCCGCACGGCCAGGACGGTCAGCTCGTAGGGGGCGGTGAAGACCATCCCGCAGTCCACCAGCATCCGGCGCAGCTCCTCTTCCTCCGGCTGCTCGGCGAAGCTGTCCAGCAGCAGGGAGGCCACGGCGAGCGGCAGGCTGCCTCCGGCGCCCGTGGGGCGCAGGGCGTTGAAGCGCGCCTCCATCCTGGCGTGGATCTCGCGCAGGGCCTGCGTCAGCTCCGCCATGCTGATGGGCTTGAGCAGGTAGGCGATCACTTCGCTGTCGATGGCGCTCTGGGCGTATTCGAAATCGTCATAGCCGGAGAGGAAGGCCACCTGGATCAGCGGCTGCAGCTCCCGCACCTGGCGGGCCAGCGCCGTGCCGTTGATGAAAGGCATCCGGATGTCCGTCAGCAGCAGATCCGGCTGGAGCTGCTCGACCATCTGCAGCGCGTCCAGCCCGTTGCCGGCGCTGCCCACCAGGCGAAAGCCGATCTCCTCCCAGCGGATCATGCCGCACACCGCCTCGCGCAGCTCCTGCTCGTCGTCCGCGACCACGATGGTAAAAATCTGTTCCGACATACGTCTCACCTCTTGTTTCATTATACAAATGGAGGCAGAATTTGTAAAGCGCGGGGAACTGGCTCTTGGCAAGCGGCGAAAGAGCCGTTATAATAAGGATCGTTCAGCGGCGCAAAGCCAGGCGGCTTTTCGCCGCGCCGCAAAAAACGCAAACGGAGGCCGCCATGAGCTTTGCCGATCTGATCGCCTCGTCGAGAGGCTACCTCTCCCGCTTTGATTACGACAATTACCCGCCCTGCTTCAGCGCCTTCGAGGCGGACGGCGCCTCACTTTTCGCCGCTCTGGAGGGCGCCGACCCCGAGCAGGCCGCCGCCGTGCTCATCGACGAGCTGGAGCGCCGCCGCGGCGAGCTCCCGCGCCGGGCGCAGAAGCAGCAGGCCGAGGAGGAGAAACGCGTCCTCGCCCTGTTCCTCTCGCCCGCGGCCCTGCGGTACGGCGGCGCCGCCGCGGACTTTGCCGGGGCGCTCAGCCGGCAGTGGAACGCGCGCTACCCGCGCAACACCTTCCTCCCCGGCGATTACGACGTCATCATGAAGGGCTTTGACAGCAATCTGCTGGGCCTGCCGCTGCGCAAATCCAAAAAGCGCTGACGGCCGCATCGAGAAAGGAGACTCTCTATGGATATCGTACAGCTCTGTGAGATCGGGATGCTGGTGGCCTTCGGCTGCTCGTGGCCCTTCAACATCCTCAAATCCTGGCGCTCGCGCACGGCGAAGGGCAAGAGCGTCGTTTTCGAGTTCATCGTCGTCTTCGGCTATCTGGTGGGCGTGCTTGGCAAGCTGATCACCTGGCAGCGCACCGGCGTCTGGGCGTATTCGATCTGGTTCTATTTCGCGGACATCGCGATGGTCTGCATCGACATCGTGCTGTACTTCCGCAACACGGCGCTCGACCGCCGCCGCGCAGAGCCCTGAAGTGCCGCGTACAGCGCCGCGGGGGCGGCAGGCAAATGCCTGCCGCCCCCGCGCGTTTTTCTTTATGCCCGTTCGTTCTCCCGCGCCGCCTGCCACTCGCGGTAGGTGCGGTAGCGGTTGTCCCGCCCCGGCTCGGCAGGGAGGATGCGCACCGTCCCCTCGGAGACCACCGTGCAGTCGTCCGGCACGTCCTGCGTGACCGTCGCGTTCGCGCCGATGCGCACGTTGTCGCCGACGCGCACGGCGCCGAGGATCACGGCGCCCGCGCCGATGAACACGTTGTCGCCGATGGTCGGCGCGCCCTGGCGCTTCGCGCCGGGCATCGTGTTGGAGCCGATAGTGACGTGCTGCATGATGGTGCAGTTCTCGCCGATCCGCGCGCCCTCGGAGACGAAGATCCCGCACAGACCGTGCGGCAGGCGAAGCCCCGCGCCGACCGGCACGCTGATCGGGAAATAGGCGTTGCTCGCGTAGACGAGGTTCCCGTACCGGATCTGCAGGAGCCTTCTGCGCAGGCTGCCGCAGCCGCCGCCGTGATAACGCTCCCGGCAGGCGAGCCATTTCTCCGTGTCCTTTTTCGCCGTGTGGTGAAAAAGCCCGAGGATCTTGTTGATCAGTTTCTTCAGCATTTTCCCGCTCCTCCGCGTGTAGTCTGCGCCCTCACCGCGCCGCCGCCCGCCGGACCCTGCGCAGGACGCGGCCCAGCAGCGCAAGCAGGTACTGGCACTCGTGGGTCCTGTAATAGACGAGGATCAGCACGCCCGGCACCGTCACGGCGACCACCAGCGCGTGGACGATGACGGAGAGCCACCCGTGCCCGGTGAAGAACCGGGCGCAGAGCCACAGATCCGCCAGGCACACGAGCGTGAGCACGCCGATATAGGCGAAATTCTTCTTATAATACTCCGACACAGGGTGCGTGTTCTGGAAGCTCACCTTGTGAATGACGTGCGGATCGACGAGGAAGTTGGTCAGCACGAGCGTTGCGACCGTGCCGATGATCACACCGTAGACCCCGCACACGCGCACCAATGCGACCGACACCACCAGGTTGATCACGATCCCCATCAGCGGGCGGTACCACATCTGCCGGAACGCGCCGCTCACATTGCGGATCTGGCCGAGATTGAACGCGAGGCCCATGAACAGGATCTCAAGTCCGATCAGCACGGCGAAGGGCTGCGCGATCACGTAGTCCTCCGAGATCCAGACGCGGATCAGCTCGTTTGCGCACACCGTCACCCCGACGGCAGCCGTGCCGTACAGGATGACCGTCAGATAATTCATGATCTGGAAAAAGCGGTAGCTCTTCTCCAGGTCGCTCGTCGCGAAGAGGTTGCCCATGCTGGCCTTGACCGCGACGTACAGCTTTCCGAGAAAGCTCTGGATCGTCGTATAAAACAGCAGGTAATTCGAGTAAAGGCCCACCGTGGCCAGGCCCAGGAATTTGCTCAGGACGATGTTGTCCGTCGCCTTCACGACGACCGTGTTGACCTTATAGATGAACAGCGCCCCGCAATCCTTGAACAGGCCGCGCACCTCGTCCCGGGTCAGACTGTCCGGCTCGGGGAGGAAGAAGCTCGGATACCAGCGCCTGGCGATCACGGCGTTGACGAGGTTCTTGACGATGGCCGCCACCATCCAGGCCAGGGTATACAGGATGAAGCTGCGCAGGAAGACCAGGATACAGATCTGCACCGCGTTGACTGCGACCGTCACCGCGTACTCCGCCACGTCCAGCACGTACTTTTTCTGGTTCGCCTTCATGACGGCGCTGCGGTAGGCGAAGAACAAATAGGAGGCCACGCTCTGCAGCAGGTAGATCAAAAAGATCAGCACGGCGTTGATGTTGAGCGCCGCGAGCTTTTCGTAGTCCTTGATCAGATGCGGCAGCAGCGGGATCAGACACAGGCCCAGGCCCAGGATCACGAGCCCGATCACGCGGTAGGCCTGCTTGTAGAATTTGAGCAGCACGCGCACACGCTTCTCGTCGTTTTCCGCGAGGGGCTTGTAGAGCCGGAAGTTGAGCGCCGTGTCGAGCCCCAGCTCCGTGAGCGAGAGCATCGTCAGGATATCCGAGAACAGGCCGTTGATGCCGAGGTAGGCCTTGCCCAGCGTGTGGATAAAAACGGTACGCGTGACGAACTTCAGCACGATGACCAGGACTTGCCCGCCCATGCTCGTGAGCACGTTGATTATGGAGTTTTTCGTTCTGGAACCGCTCGCCATGCTTCCGTCCTTCCGTCAGGAAAAATACTTCTCCACCATCTTGCGCACGCCGCGCCCGGTCGTGATCTGCGGGCCGATGAACATCGTCTTCCCGTTGCCCTCTACGACGATCCAGCCGCCGTCCGTCAGCGCCAGATCCCAGCCGACGCAGGGGTGCTCCGGCACGACCAGAGCGAGCTCCTTCGACAGGGCGATCGCCTCGTCCCAGCGCGGGACCCGGAAGCCGGGCAGCTGCAGGCCCGTGTTCGGGTGGAAAAGAAAATGCGTCCCGTCCTCCGCCACGCCCTCCGTGATCGTGAGGCCCGTCTCCGGATCCACCAGCACGAAGATCCCGCCGGCGCCGCCGTTGTCCACGCAGCTCTCACCCTGGCCGAAGCGCAGGAAGCAGAACAGGATATCCACGCCCTCCCCGGTGACGAAGGTCACCACGCGCAGCGTGTTGACCGACTCCGGGTGGAAGTTTCCCATGCGCGCGTCCTGCTCGATACGCTCTTCCAGGAGGCACTCCCCGCTTTGCAGGACGTTCGCGAACAGCGCGTCCCGCGAGAAGCCGGGCTCATTCGTCCGCACGCGGTAGATCCCGCGGCCGCAGCTCTCGTCGATCGCCTTGACCATGAGATCGCCGTGCCGATCGAGAAAGGCGTCGAAGGCCGCGCGGTCGGCCTTTGAGGCGATCTTTACCACATCGCGCCCGAAATAAGGCCTGAAACGCAGATAAGTCTCGTATTTGTTGTCGAACAGACGCTGCGTCTGCGCCGTGCCGTTGCGCTTCATGATGGCGGCTTTTTCCGCGTCGCCCACGAAGCTGCGCTTCCCGGCGGCGTTGAGCAGGGGGAAGGAGAACAGGAAGTACTCCTCGAAGGTCACCCTGTACGAAAGCCGGTCGGCGTACATCGCCTTGCGCAGCCTGCGCAGATACGCCTCGTCCTTCCGCCGCGCCTCGTCCGCAAAGGTCGCGATCGCTTTGTTCAGCCGCGCGTCGCCGCGGTAGCGCGGATAGAGCAGCTCCGCCCACAGCCTGGCAAACCACCGGTGTCTGACCGCATAACCGTATAGCTTTTCTTTTTTCTTGTCCATGCTTTCTCCCTCTCGCCCCGCCTCAGAGGAGCCCGTAAGCTTCCAGCCGCGGGCGGATGCCTTTTCCGGCCAGCGCCTGGCAGCTGGCAAACGACGGCGCGGGATTGCTCTCCACCAAGTCCCAGCCCCCGGTCGTCCAGGCAAAGTCCCAGCCGATCAGCGCCTGGCGCGGGAGCGTGGCGTGCGCCTCGCGCGCGATGGCGAGCAGCTCCGGCCACTGCGGGATCCGCGCGCCCTTAAAGGGCACGCCGGTATCCGGGTGCCGGGCGTGATACAGGTGGCGGTTGAGCCCGTCGGTCACCACCGTGCCGGTCTCCGTGTCCACCAGGCAGACGACGCCGCCCGCGCCCACGTTGTCCACGACGGAATCGCCCGCGCCGATGCGGAGCACCGCGAAAAGGGGATGCACGTCCCCGCTTCGGTCGCGCACCGTGGCGAGGCGGAGCGTGTTGACGCTCCCCGGGTGGAAGTGCGCCAGCTCCTCTCCCTGCACGATCGGCTCCTCCAGCAGGCAGCCGCCCGGCGCCCGCGCGGCCAACGCCGCCAGATCCGGCGCCTGCGCGGCGGTGAGCTTCTGCACGCCGTGCCCCTTCGTCCCCTTCAGGGGCTTCAGGAAAAAGGTCCCATGCGCGGCGAGAAAGCGCCGCACGCGCTCCGCCTCCTCCGCGCTCCCGTCAAAACGGACGCAGAGCAGTTCCCGGTGGAAGCAGGCGGGGAACAGCAGATACCGCTCGTATTTATCGCCCGGGAAGGTGTTCTTATCTCCCCGGCTGAAGACGCGCAGCAGCTCCTCGATGGAGACGAAGGCCGCCTTTTCGCGCTCGCTCTTGTCCATAAAAGCAAAATCGATGAATTCGTCGGGCGTGATCCCTCTGTGGATATACGCGCTGCGCATCGCCCGCGCGACCTCTTTCCCGTCTGCCGGGCCGTGCAGCCGCGCGTAGGTCTGCGCGCCCGCGGCGAGCGCCGCGCGCCCGCCGTCCCTCGCCAGCAGGAGCTCCTGCAGCAGGACAAAGCCCGGACTGCCGGTGCGCAGCGTTTTCAGTTTTCTTTTCAGTCCCGTCATATCGTCTGTTTCCTCTTGCCGTCTTCTGCGGGCGCGCCGCTCAGAGGCGCGGCACCCGCCCCGGTTTGAACCGGAGACGCACCAGCCGCTTTTTCAGCGCAAAGCGCAGCTCCGTTTCCCACGCGGGATACGGGCAGCCGTCCAGCCATTTATGCAGGATCACCGTGTAGTGGTCGACGCCCCGGAACGCCGCGTAATCCACGCGGCGAAAGCCCCACGCGGCGCAGGCGCGCTGCATGGCGGCGTTCGCGCTCGCCGTGCGCAGCTCGATCTGTCCGAGGCCGTTTTCCCGCGCGAAGGCGACGACTCTGTCGTGCAGCCGCGAGCTGATCTGCCGCCCCGCGTATGCCGGCAGGACCGCGACGAAGATCTGATCCGCGACGCGCCCCTTCGCATACCAGCGCTTCCTCTCCAGGATGCGCACTGCCGTGACGCCGACCGGCTCGTCCCCGTCCAGCGCGACGAAGCAGCGGCCGTCCCCGCCGAGCTGCGCCTCCAGCTCGTCCGCCGGGAGCTCCGCCGTTTTCACGTGCAGGCCCGCCTCCCGGTTCGCGGCGTGCGCCGCGTAGAGCAGGCGGTGGATCGCCTCGAACGAGACGGTCTCCGGTCTTTCACAGACTGTTATCGTTCCCATAGCCTCGTCCTCCCGCTCATAGGCCGCGGCGCCGGATGCGCCGCAGCTGCCGCATGAGCGTATACCGCGGCGCCATCAGCAGCCGGAAGGCCGCGCCCGGCCTCGGGTCGGACGGGTCCTCGAGCAGGGTGAGCTCGCTTTCCCGGTACAGCGCCGCAAGCTCCCGCCGCGTGATGTGCAGGAAGGCGTAATCGTCCCACGCGGCCTTGTCGTTCAGAAAGCGCCTGCCCAGCACGGGCGCCGCTTCCGCCGGGAGGCCTTCTCCCGTGAGCGCCCGCACGGCGGCGGCCGCGAGCGGGACGCCGCAGGCGCAGTAGGCGTAGCCCGGCCCGCCGCTGCGCAGATTGAGCTCGCCGAAGTACAGTCCCTCGTCCGTCTGCAGCAGCTCCAGGTCGAACATCCCCACGTAGCGCAGCGCGCGCAGGAAGGCGAGGATGCGCGGCAGCGTCTCGCCGAGCGTCTCCGGGGCGACGAGCGTCCCGCTCAGCGTGACGCCGCGGTTATGTCGGGCAACCCGGCTTTTTTCGATCACGGCGGGCAGCAGGACCTCTCCGTCGCAGCAGACGCCGTCGATCGTATATTCTCTCGTGATCTGCAGGAACGGTTGGACCAGAGCGTATTGCCCCGGCATCCGCCCGCGCAGCTCGTCGAGCAGGCGCAGCAGCGTCTGCTCGTCTTCGCATTTCCCCATGCCCGTTTTCCCGCCCTCGGCGCTGAGCGCGGGCTTGCAGAAGCAGGGATAGACCAGATCCCGCGGGAGCTCGTATCCGTTCTCCGCAAGCCGGATCCTCCAGGTCTTCGCGGCGCGCAGCCCGGCAGCCGCCGCCAGCTCGCTCTGCACGCTCTTGTCCATCAGCCGCCGGACGGCGCCGGGCTCCCCGCCCACGACGCCGGGCAGCACGAAGAGCGGCTCGAGCTCGGTGCGGAAACGGTCGGCCAGCAGCGCCGTATGGTCGTCCGTCGGCAGCAGGACGGGCTTGGGCGTACAGTCGGCATAGCGCTCACGCAGGAGCGCGAGGAGCTTTTCCTCCTCCCGGCCGACCTGCTCCAGGCAGCTCTCTGCATACCGGCTGCAGCGGATCACGGTCGAGTCGCCGCGCCGCCACGCAATATAGATCACGTCGACGGGATGCCCCGCGTGCCCCAGATCCCGGAGCACGCCCAGCACCGTCGAGTAGTTTTTGCCCAGGATGACGACTTTTCTTTCCATTTCCCGCTCCGCGGCGTCACGCGCCGAAGCGGCGCCGCGCGCGCTCCAGATCGTCCGCGTCGTCGATCTCGCACCACATCTCCTCCGGCACCTCCACCACGCGCACGTCGAACTCGCGCAGGTACAGGAGGCTGCCGAGGACCTTCTCGTAATAGCTGTTTTCGCCCACGTTCTCCACGTACCACTTCACCATGGGCAGGTACGCCTTCACGAACGCTTCGGAGAAGCGGTAGAGGTTCACGGTCTTTTTCGCGTTCGTATAGTCAAAGTCCGGCCCCTGCCACTTGCCGAGGATCAGCGCGCGGGCTTCGTCTCCCGCGGTCTCGATCACCGTGCCGTCCATCGTCTCGCCGTTGAAGGGGCTGACCAGGATGGAGCAGTCCCCCCGTCCGGCCAGCAGACGCTCCAGCAGCTCCCTGCGGTAGAACAGGTCGCACTCGAGCAGCAGCATGTCGCCGTCGCAGAAATCGGCCGCGCAGTAGAGCGAGACCACGTTGTTGGTCTCGAGATAGCGCGCGTTCTCGTAGTAGCGGATCGGGACGCCCTTGTAGCTGCCGCCGATGCGCGCGCGGATATAGTCAGCCATGTGCCCGACGACGATGCCGATCTCCGTGACGCCGCAGGCGGTCAGATTGTCCAGGGCGTTCACGAGCAGCGGCGTGCCGTCGACCTCGACCATGGCCTTGGGGATCTCGTCCGTGAGCGGACGCAGCCGCTTTCCGAAGCCGGCGGCCAGTATCAATGCTTTCATAATTCCTCCCTCAGGCCCGTTCGTCCAGGCCCAGCGCCTTCCGGATCCACTCCGGATCGTGCGTCTTCTCGTATTCCTCGTAAGGCAGGCCGGCGTCGAACACCATGTCGCCGTGTACGGTCGGCGTGCGCCGGATGGTCATGTAATCGCCGTACTCCGTGCGCAGGCGCGCGTCGTATCCATCCGGGATGTTGATGTGCGTGAACTCGAAGGGCGTCTCGTGCGAGCGCTCGAAGCTCGCGCGCTCCCAGAGATGCTTGCGCTTGCCGTGCGAGTAGGCGACGTAGCTGATGCCGCGCCCGCCGCGGCCGTTATACTTCGCGCAGAGCTTTTCATAGCGGCGGAAGTAGCGCAGCAGGCGGCCGTCCTTCGCAAAACAGCACCGGAGCGCGCGGCAGGCGGCCTTCTCCACGGGGTTTTTCAGGCGCTCCGGCTCGTAGAACACGCCCATGACCATGAGCCGCGAGGTGACCTTGACGCGCAGCAGCCACAGCGCGCGCCGCAGCCCGCCGTCCGGCAGCTCGTCGAGCGGAAAGATGTCGATAAAAATACCGTGGTCGTAGTCCTTGCCGAAATCGAAGCGCGTCAGCGCGGTGGTCCGCGTGTTGCGCAGGCGGGCGAAGCCGCGGGTAAAGCCGTCGGAATAGGCGCTCTGCAGGAAATACGGCTCCCGGAACTCCTCCGGGCCGAGGGCGAGCAGCCTGTCGTAATCCTCCCGCTTCATGACGATGTCGATATCGTCGTCCCAGGGGATATAGCCGCCGTGGCGCACGGCGCCGATCAGCGTGCCGGAGTCGGCGTAATAGGTGAGGCCGTGGCGCTGGCAGACCTGCTGGAGCTGCGCCAGAAGATCGAGCTGGACCGCCCAGAGCTGCTTCATCTGCGCGCTGACCCGATATCCGCAGCGCTCCTCTTCCTCCAGGAAGCCCTCCGGGAGCCGGAGCTTGAGATCGACCATCTGATCACCGCCTTTCGCGTTTTTGCCGCCCTCCGTCAGGGCTCCAGATACGACCTGTTCAGGTCGTATTCGATGTTGTCGTGATGCGAGACGCGCTTTTCCTCCGGCGGCAGCTGCCGCCAGTCGCCGTACAGCCGCGTCAGATACGCGTCCGCGTCCTGCGCGCCGTAGACCTCCATGTCCTCGAAGCGGTAGAGCGCCGGCGTGCCCATGATCGCGCGGGGCATGATCTCCCGGCCGCGCCAGGCGCCGTAGGGGTTGCCGCCGTAGAGGCAATCGTCAAAGTCCCGCTGCGCGGAGAGCGCGTCGATCCGCAGCAGCAGCTTCCTGTCGTTCAGCAGCGCGTCCGGGATCAGGCGGCTCACGACCACCGCCGCGTTTTTCAGGGGGTCCCTGCCCTTGCGCAGGCCGGTCGTGCGCGCGAGGAAGAATTTGAAGCGCCGGTCGACGCGGCCGAACTGCTTCCGGCTCTCCTCCTCGGTGTCGCCCATCCCGTCGAGCGGGAAAATGTCCAGATAAATGCCGCGCCGGATCCGGTTCTTCTTGTTCTCGACCAGCGTCGTCTCCGTGTCGTAGAGCTTCGCGTAGCAATAGAAAAAGTCCTCCCCCGAGTGGGTCGGCGTCTCCAGGACGTAGTGCGTCCGCTCCGCGCGGCTGACCGCGTCGAACAGGCGCTCGTAGTCGCGCCGCGGCATGCCCACGTCGATATCGTCGTCCCAGGGGATGAAGCCGCCGTGGCGCACGGCGCCCAGCATCGTACCGCCGAGCGCGTAATAGCGCAGGCCGTTGTCCACGCACAGCGCGTGGAACCAGTGCAGCATTTCCAGCAGTTTGTTCTGAAGCTCGGGATCTGCTCTTTTCATAAGCGCTCCTTGCCGCGGGCCGCCGCGCTCGCTCCGGGCGGCGCTCCGCGTGTCGTTTACTTTCGCATGGCCGTCCGGTAGACGAGCTCCCGCAGGCCGTTCGGGATGAGGGAGGCACAGGTCCGCTCGACGACGGACGCGTAATAGCGCGGCGTGCCGATCATCCCGGCGTCTCTCATATACTTGAACAGCGCCCGCTGGCTCTTTGCGTATTCCGCGCCGGAGCGGCGCCGATACATCTGCGGCCCCGCGCGCATCCAGAGCAGCGGCTCCTGCAGATTGTAGCCCCTGGCCCCGGCCTGCAGCATGCGGATCCACAGATAATAATCCTCCAGCAGGTAAAAATGCCGGTAGCTCCCGACCGCCTCCACCGCCGCCTTTCTGTACATGACGCAGGGGTGGTTGAAGGGATTGCGGCTTTTGGCGAAGGCGAGGATCTCCTCGTGCGTCTCCGGCGGGATCCGCCGCGCGTCGACGTGCGCGGGGGAGTCGGAAAACTCCTCCACGATGCCGGAGCAGATCGCGAGCTCCGGCTGCGCGGCGAAGACGCGCAGCTGCTTTTCACAGCGGTCGGGCCGGCTGATATCGTCGCTGTCCATGCGCGCGACGAGCGCGTGCCCGCAGGCCCGGAGCCCCGTGTTCAGCGCGCTGCCCAGACCACGGTTCTCTTCCAGGCGGACGACGTGCAGGACGCCGGGGTGCTGCGCTTCCATCTCCGCCACGACCGCGTCCAGCTCCGGCGTGAGCGGCCCGTCGCACACCAGGACGAAATCGTCCGTCGGGACGGTCTGCCGCCAGATGCTGTCCATTGCCGCTTTCAGGTTTTCCGCCTTCTCCTTCTGATAGACGCTCATCAGCAC
>JAFUUR010000149.1 GCA_017477695.1 Oscillospiraceae bacterium
AAGCGGCCGATGCCGTGGTTCTCGTGCACGACGTAATCCCCCACCGACAGGTCGGCGTAGGACTCGATGCGTTGCTGCCTTGGCGGAAGCTTCCGGCGCGCGCGGCGCGGCGCGGCGGCGCGCAGGAGCTGCGCGTCGGTCAGGATGGCGAGCTTGAGCCCGGGATACTCGAGGCCCGCCGAGACCGCGCCCACGCTGATGCAGCAGGCGCCCGGCGCGGGCACGCGCTCCGGCCGCTCAGAGAGCTGCGCGGGCAGCCCGTGCTCCCGGAAAAACTCCTGCAGCACCTTCGCGCGGCGCAGGTCGCCCGCCAGGACCGCCACGCGGTAGCCCTGCCGGAGATAGATCTTCACGTCCTCCGCGGCCGCCTGCGCGCTGCCCGCGTAGGAGGGCAGCTGCTTGGCCGGGATGCTGCACAGGGTCTTCGGCGGCAGGGGGCTGCGGCCGACGGTAAAGGCGTCCGCCATGTAGACGGGGTAATCCGCCAGGCGGCGCAGCAGCGCGTCCCAGCTCTCGTAGAAGCCGTCCGCCGTCATGGCGATCTGGCCGCGCTTCTGCAGCTCGCGCACGTCCTCGCCGAGCTGCCTGGCATAATCCCTCGCGCGCTCGGCGCAGCGGTTGGGCTGGTCGAACAGCACGATCGCGTCCGCGGGGATATAATCGAGCGCGCTTGCAGGCGGATAGACGATCGGCAGGTACCGGTCCGCGTCCGAGAGGAGCACGCCGCCGCGCATCCGCTCCGCGTCGCCGCGCAGCACGGCGGCCAGCGCCGCCGCGTTCTCGCTGCCGCGGCGTCTGGCCCAGCGCTCGGCGAAGCGCTCGATCTGACGGCAGAGCGCCTCCGTACCGCCCGCGCTCAGACTGGGCAGCGTCTCTGCCGCGGGCAGGATGACGCAGCGCTCGATCTGCGCGACGCGCCGCTGGGTGGACACGTCGAAGCGGCCCATGGAGTCGATCTCGTCGCCCCAGAACTCGATGCGCACGGGCTCCGCGTCCGCGGGCGAGAAAAAGTCCAGGATGCCGCCGCGCCGGGCGAATTGCCCGGGGCCCTCCACCTGCGCGGTGCGCTCGTAGCCGCAGCGCAGCAGCGCGTCCTCCACGTCCTCGACGGGATAGCTGCCGCCCGCGTCGATGACGAAGGCCGCCTGCTCGAGGGTCTCCGGCGGGAGCGTGCGCTGCAGCAGACCGGAGACGGAGGCCGTCACGACCTGCACGGCGCCGGTGCGCAGCGCGTACAGCGCGGCGATGCGCCGCTGCTCGGCCTGGCGGGAGACCGCCTCGGCCGGATAGAAGGTGAAATCACGCATGCCGAGGCTCGCGGTCTCCTCCCCCAGCATGGCGCGCAGATCGACCGCGAAGCTCTCCGCCGCGGTATCGTCCGGGCAGATCACGAACAGCGGCGCGCCACTGCGCGCGCGCAGGGCCGCGCCGAGATTGGCCCGGTGCACCGCCGAAAGCCCGGAAACGAGCGCGGGAAGCCCTCCGCTCTCCAGCAGACCGGGGAGGGCGGCGGCTTCCTTGTTTTCCAGTATCTGATCGAACAGAACGTTCATAGCGGGGGTATTATAGCATTTTTTCCGCGCGCAGGCAATCGCTTTCTGCGGGCGTTTGACGGCGGCGGACGCGCGTGCTACAATGGCGTGGCGTCCGTGGAGACTGCGGGCGGGAAAGGCGGTACGAAATGAAGACCAGAGTGTGGATGAGCGTGCTCGGCGTCTTGATCTGCGGCGTCAGCGTGGGGATCTTTCGCACGGCGGCGCTCGGCGTCGACCCCTTTCAGTCGCTCATGAGCGGGCTCAACGCCCTGGTGCCTCTGCGCTTCGGCACGCTGTATCTGCTCGCGAACGCCGCGCTCCTGCTCTTCTCCCTCGTGCTCGACCGGCGCAAGCTCGGCCTCGCCACGCTGATCAACCTCACGCTCCTGGGCTATGTCGCCGAGTTTTCCGAGGCCCTGCTCGCGCAGCTTCTCGGCCGGCCGGCGCTTGTCGGGCGTCTCGGCCTGCTGGCCGCGGCGCTCGTGCTCATGTGCCTCGGCGCGGCCTTTTATTTCAACGCCGACCTCGGCGTTTCGACCTACGACGCGCTCTCGCTCATCGCCTCCGAGCGGCAGACGCGCGTCCCCTTCCGTTTCTGCCGCGTCGCCAGCGATCTCGCGTGCGTGGCCGCGGCGGCGCTGTGCTTCCGTATCGCCGGGCAGCCCTGGTCCGCCGTTGCGGCCGCGATCGGCCCGGCGACGCTCCTCACGGCCTTCTGCATGGGGCCGCTCATCAGCTTTTTCTCCGGCCTTCTGCCGGATCCGTGCGGAAAGCGGCGCTGACCGCTGCAGCACGGCGGGGAGCCCGCAGGCATAAAGCCTGCGGGCTCCCCGTTCTTTTTATCGGTTCACTTCGCCGCGGGTCGGATATCCACCATGCGCGCCTGTGCGGCCGGCGTCAGGCAGCGGCTGTAGAAATCCTCGATCATCCGGTGGGCGACCGGCTCGATCTCGACCGAGCCCTTGATCGGCTTGACCAGCAGCTCCGCCGGGACACCGCCCAGGCGGTACGCGCAGTCCACCTGCACGTAGCCGAAGCGGGCGAAGAAGCGGCGCAGCTTTTTGAGCGTGGTATCGTCCTCTTCGTCAAAGACCGTCAGCTCCGCGAGGATGCCCTGCCGCTCGGCATAGCGGCGGTTGATGAGGCGCATGGTCTCCACGCCGAGGTTGTGCCCGCGGTACCAGGGCAGCACGCCCATGTACTTGAGCAGCACGTAGCCGTATAGGCTCTTGACGCACACCAGCGCGTAGGCCACGGTGAGCTGGCTCTCCTCCTCCACGAAGAGCAGCAGCTCCTGCTCGCCGCGGCTGATCGCCCGGTGGATGCTCAGCTTCGGGAGCAGCTCCCTCCGGTCGAAATCGATCTCCATCATCGGGTAATACCGCTCCAGATCGCGGTGCCCGCCTTTTTTCACAGTCAGCATAAAACGTTCCTCCCGCTCAGCCCAGATCCTGGGCCCGGCACAAGCCGGCGTACACGCCGTCGCGGCGCATCAGCTCCTCGTGCGTGCCCATTTCCACGATGCGTTCGCCCTCCACGACGGCGATACAGTCCGCGCCGCGGACGGTGGAGAGCCGGTGCGCGATGATGATGGTGGTGCGTCCCTCGCTCAGCGCGTCCAGCGCGTGCTGGATGCGCTGCTCGGTCACGGTGTCGAGCGCGGAGGTGGCCTCGTCGAGGATCAGCACCTTGGGGTTTTTCAAAAAGACGCGGGCGATGGACACGCGCTGCTTCTGCCCGCCGGAGAGCATCACGCCCCGCTCGCCGATGTAGGTGTCGTACCCGTCCGGCATGGCGAGGATCTCCTCGTGTATCTCGGCCAGCTTCGCGGCCCGGACGATCTCCTCGTCGGTCGCGTCGGGCCGGCCGTAGCGGATATTCTCCCGCACGGTGCCGGCGAACATGAACACGTCCTGCTGCAGGATGCCGACGCTGCGCCGCAGGCTCTCCTGTGTGAGCGTGCGCACGTCCATCCCGTCGACGCAGACGCTGCCGCCGGTCACGTCGTAAAAGCGCGGCACGAGCTGGCAGAGCGTGGTCTTGCCGCCGCCGGAGGGCCCCACGAGGGCGAAATGCTCGCCGGGCGCCACGTGCAGGTCGATATGGCTCAGCACGGGCACGCCGTTATCGTAATGGAAGCTCACGTCGTTGAAATCCACGCGGCCCTCGAGCCGCCCGAGGACGCGCGCGTCGGGCGCGTCGGCGATCTCCGGCTCGGTGCGCATGATCTCCAGAAAGCGCAGGAAGCCCGCGCTGCCCTGCATGTACTGCTCGGCGAACTGGTAGAGCCGGCGGATGGGCGCGGTGAAGGTGGAGACGTAGAGCGTGAAGGTGACGAGGTCTATGTAGTTCATCCGCCCGGCCATGATCAGCGCGCCGCCCACGGTGATGACCAGCACCTGCATGAAGCCGGTGGTGAATTCCATGCCGCTCATGTACAGGCCCATGCTCCGGTAATACTCCGCCTTGGCGCCCTTGAACAGGTCGTTGGCCCGGTCGAACTTCTCGAGCTCCTGGTGCTCGTTGGCAAAGGCCTTGGCCGTGCGGACGCCGGAGAGGCTGCTCTCGATGGCGGCGGTGATGACCGCCGTCTTGCGCTTGACCTCGACGTTGGCATCGCGCATGCGCACGCGCTGGCTCAGCGTGAACCACAGGCACAGCGGCAGCGCGACGGCCAGCACCAGGGCAAGCTGCCACTGCACGAAGGCCATCAGAAGGAGCGCGCCGAGCAGCGTCAGCGCACATATGACGACGTTTTCCGGCCCGTGGTGGGCGAGCTCCGTCACCTCGAACAGGTCGCTCGTCACGCGGCTGAGCAGCACGCCGGTGCGGTTATGGTCGTAAAAGCCGCAGGAGAGCGCCTGCATGTGGGAGAAAAGATCCCTGCGCATGTCCGCCTCGGTGAGCACGCCCATGCGGTGCCCCAGCACCGTGATCACGTAATACAGCGCGGACTTGATCACGAAGGCCAGCGCCAGGATCCCCATCACCGCAAAGAAGGCGGCGAAGAGCTTCTGCGGCAGGAGCGTGTTCATGCTGCGCCGGGACACGAAGGGGAAAATCAGATCGATGCCCGCCACCGCCAGGGCGCAGGCCATGTCCAGCGCGAACAGGCCCTTGTGCCCGGCGATATAGGCCAGAAAGATCTTCAGAGGGCTGTCGTTGTAGTTGATGTTGCGTTCCATAAGCTCAGGTGAATTTCTCCCGCTCGCTGACGGCAAGCCGGTCGCAGCGGTTGTTGTACTCGTTGTCCGCGTGGCCCTTGACCCAGTGATAATGCAGCTCGTGCTTCTCCGTCAGCTCCAGGAGCGTCTCCCAGAGGTCCGGATTCAGCGCCGGCTTTTTGTCGGCCTTGACCCAGTTCCTGCTGCGCCAGCCGCGGGCCCAGCCCTTTTCCAGCGCGTCGATGACGTACTTGGAGTCGGAATAGAGCTCGACGACGCAGGGCTCTCTGAGCGCCTGCAGCGCGGCGATGACGCCGGTGAGCTCCATGCGGTTGTTGGTGGTCATCGCCTCGCCGCCGCTCAGCTCCTTCTCCGTGCCGCGGTAGCGCAGGATCGCCCCCCAGCCGCCGGGGCCGGGGTTGCCGCTGCAGGCCCCGTCGGTATAGATGGAGACGGTCTTCATGGCTGCTCTTCGTAGCGGGCCTTCAGCTCCCGGTACTCCTCCTTGTCGATCAGGCCGTTGGCCAGCCAGTCGTCAAGCTGCTTGATACGCTGCTCGCGGTCGCGCGCGAAATGATCGTCTCCGGTGTTTTCGCAGACGACGCAGTGCGCGTCGGGCGCGGCATACTCCGAGCCGGACGCCCGGTGCGCCGTCTTTTCCGCGGCCTCCCCGGCCGCCTGGCGTTTCTTGGCGAAGCGGGAGATGCTCTTATACAGCACGTACACGATGGCGCCCGTCATCAGCGCGGCGAACAGGATGCTCACCAGCGCCGACTCGCCGGACTCCGCCAGCGTCAACAGCAGCAGGGCCACCAGGGCAAGGGGCGAAAAGCCGCCCTTGCTCTCCGGTTTTTTCCCGCTCTGCGTGCCGGCCGCGTTCTCTTTCTGCTCATTCGCCGCCATGTTCCGCCTCCTCGCCGTCCGCGGGCGCGCTCTCCTGCTCCTCGGCAGGCTCGCGCTCTGTCTTTTCGATGGAGATCACCCGGTTCTCGCCGCCCAGGCGCATGACGCGCACGCCCTGCGTGGCGCGGCCCTGCAGGGAGATGCCCTCCACCGCCATGCGGATGATAGTCCCGTCGTCGGTGATGACCAGAATGTCCTCCCCGGGATCGACCATTTTCACGTCGGCGATGCGGCCGGTCTTCTCGGTCACGTTGTAGTTGCGGATGCCGAGGCCGCCGCGGCCGTGGACGCTGTAATCCTCCACCGGGGTGCGCTTGCCGTAACCCTTCTCGGTGATGGTCAGAAGGGCGCCGCCGGCGCTGGTGCTGCCCGCGCCGATCACGTAGTCGTCCCCGCGCAGGCGGATGCCGCGCACGCCGACCGCGGTGCGGCCCATGGGCCGTACGTCGTTCTCGTCAAAGCAGACGGCCATGCCGTTGTGCGTGGCGATGAGGATATGCTCGCTGCCGTCGGTGGGGATGACGGAGATCAGCTCGTCGCCCTCGTCGAGCGTCAGCGCGCGGATGCCGTTGGCGCGGATGTTGCGCAGGGCGGACTGCGCCATGCGCTTGACCGTGCCGCGGCGGGTGACGAAGAACAGGAACTTGTCCTCCTCGAAGCTGCGGCCGCGGATCATGGCGCTGACCTTCTCCGGCGTTTCGCCGTTCTCGATCTGGATGATGTTGACGATGTTGGTGCCGCGCGCGCTGCGCCCGGCCTCGGGGATGGTGTAGCCCTTCTTGACGAAGACGCGGCCCTTGCTGGTGAAGAAGAGGATATTGTCGTGCGTGGAGGCGGTAAAGACCGTTTCCACGTAGTCCTCCTCCTTGGTGGACATGGCGCGGATGCCCTTGCCGCCGCGGCCCTGGGCACGGTACTCGCTGACCGGCAGGCGCTTGATGTAGCCGCCGTGCGTCAGCGTAAAGACGCACTGCTCCTCCTGGATCAGATCCTCGACGTCGATCTCGTCGGCCACGTCCTGGATCTCGGTCTTGCGCTCGTCGCCGTATTTATCGCGGATGGCGATGAGCTCCTCCTTCAGCACGCCCTTGATCTTCTCCGGATCCGACAGCAGCTCCTTGAAGTAGGCGATCTTCTCCTCGAGCTCTTTATACTCGTTCTCGAGCTTCTCGCGGTTGAGGCCCTGCAGGGCGATCAGGCGCATATCGCAGATGGCCTGGGCCTGCACGTCGCTCAGGCCGAAGCGGACCATGAGGTTCTGCTTGGCGTCGTCATAGCTGCTGCGGATGATGCGGATGACCTCGTCGATATTGTCCTGCGCGATGAGAAGGCCCTCCAAGAGGTGCGCCCGCTCGAGCGCCTTGCGCAGATCGAACTTCGTGCGGCGGACGATGATCTCCTCCTGGAAGCTCAGATACT
>JAFUUR010000150.1 GCA_017477695.1 Oscillospiraceae bacterium
AACAAGACCGAGCAGGCGGCCAAGGCCTACTGGGAGCGGATCAAGAAATAGGAGAAGGTATGGACATTCAGGTCGGTGACGTGCTCACCATGAAAAAGCCCCACCCCTGCGGCAGCCGGGAATGGGAGGTGCTGCGCGTCGGGGCGGACTTCAAGCTGCGCTGCCGGGGCTGCGGCCGGGAGGTCATGGGCGCGCGCTCCAGGTTCGAGAAGAACGTGAGGCAGGTGTCGCGTTGAACTACTGCTATATGCTCCGCTGCCGGGACGGGAGCCTCTACACGGGCTGGACCAACGACCTGGAGGCGCGCCTGCGCAGCCACAGCGCCGGCACCGGCGGCAAATATACCCGCAGCCGCCTGCCCGTGGAGCTGGTCTGGTACGAGACCTTCGACACGCGGGAGGAGGCCATGAGCCGGGAATGGCACGTCAAGCGCCTGTCCCGGGAGGAAAAGCTCGCGCTGATACGGAAACGGACGGACGGCTGATAGCCGTCCGTCCGTTCTTTTTCGTTTTTCGTTCAGGATACCGCCGCCGCGGTCTCGCTGCGGCCGTTGGACACCGTGACGCTCTCGCCCGCGTGCAGCGACGCCGAGGCGAAGAACACCGTCTTGTAAGCGGCGCGCGCGTCGTACCGCGCCTCGCCGATCGTGACCGCGTCGCCCGCGCTGCCGCTGAGCGCGCACAGCAGATACGGCAGCTGCGCCTCGTCGGGCGCCGCCTGGTTGTGCGAGCCGCACAGGGCCAGCACCTCGCCGCCCTGCAGCAGGACGCCGCTCTCGGCCTGCAGGGCCTGCTTGTGTGCAAAGATCTGCACGCTTGCGCCGGTCAGACGGATCTCGCCCACGCCGCTGCCCGCGGCGCCGGCCTGGATACCGTCTCCCCCGGCCTCGACCGTCAGACTGCCGCCGCGCAGCTCGACGTAGTCCTTCCCGTCGCGCTTGGCGTTCTGCGCCTTGAGACCGTCGTTGCCGGCCGTCACGAACACCGTGCCGCCCTTGAGCTGCAGCGAGTCGGAGGTGCGGATGCCGTTGTTGGCCGCCGTCACCGTGATCGTGCCGCTGTTGATATCCAGATCGTCCTTGCAGGTGAGGCCGTTGTTGAGATAGCCCAGGATCTCCAGGCTGCCTTCGCCCTCGATATCCAGGTCGTCTTCGGCGTAGAGGGCCGCGCCGCTGCCGCTGCCGTCGTAGGCAGCAAGGTCGGCCTCCGTGCCGGAGACCAGGCGGTTCTCGCCGCGCAGCTGCAGGCGCGTGTCCTTGGCCTGCCGGATGTGGATCGCCGGGCCCGCGCTGTTGGTGACGCTCACCCCGTCGAGGATGAGCGTGACGTCCATGGCGTCGTCCCCGGTGTCGACGACGATCTGCCCCTCGTCCAGCGTGCCGCTGAGGGTATAGGTCCCCACGGCGCTGATGGTCACCGTGCCGCCCTGGACGCGGGCCCCGCCGCCGGTGATCTCCGCACTGCCGCCGGTGAGGTGGATCTGCGTGCCGGGGTCCTCCGTGGGCGCGGCCGCGGGCGCGGCGGAGCCTGCGTCTCCACTGCCGCAGCCGCAGAGTGCGAGCAGCAGCGCCGCCAGGATCAGGATCGCGGATACGCGTCTCATCACATCACTTCCCTGTCCGCCTCGCGGCCGCAGAGGACGTTCAAATTCCCGTTGCGGCAGCGGATCGCGTCGATGAATTCCTTGCTGATGCCGGGCTCCGTCAGCTCGATCGTGTAGGTCAGCTCGTAGAGCGTGCCCATGTTGGTCGTACGCACGCGGGTCAGCTCGTGGTAGCAGGTGTACTGCTCGAACAGATCGTCGAACAGGCCCTCGTAATCGAGGTTCTCCGGGATGGCGATCTTCAGCGTGCGCGCGCGGTCGCCCGCGCGGCCGAAGCGGAAGCGGTCCATCAGCAGGACCAGGATCGCCATCAGGACGAAGAAGATCGCCGCGAGGACCACGTAGCCCATGCCGCAGGCGAGGCCCAGGGCCACGCCGAGGAACAGCCCCGCGATCTCGCGCGCGGTGCCCGGCGCGCTGCGGAAGCGCACCAGCGCGAAGGTGCCCGCCACGGCGAGGCCCGCGCCGATGTTGCCGTTGACCATCATGATCACCAGCGTCACGACCGGCGGCAGAAGCACCAGCGACTGGATATAGGCGGCGCTGTGCCGCTCCCTGCGGCTGAAGACCAGCGCCTCGGCAAAGCCGAGCACGACGGCGCAGAGCACGCAGATGAGAAAAGCAGACAGGGTCATTTCGCTCCCGATCACACTGTCAAGCACTGAAAATCACTCCCTTTACATAGTCTTCCAGGATATGTTCCTTATAGCAGGTCCCGTATTTGGAGAAGCTGGTGGGAAACAGCGAAAACTCGCTGAGCAGATGCGCCAGCCACAGGGGCGCGGCCTCCGGGAGCTTGAGCTCCATGAGCACCTGCCCGTTCTCCAGCAGCGGCTCCCCGCCGCTCCCGGCGCGCAGATCCAGCTCCGTGCGCCGCCAGCGGATGTTTTGATCGAAGGTGATGCGCAGCTCCGGATCGTCCTTGGCGCGCCAGGCCGTCCTGTCGCAGGCGAGGTAGACCTTGGCCGCGGGGCGGCAGCTATCGAGGAAGAAGGCGATCTCCCGGATCATCTGGCTGTCCTCGCCCGGGGCGCGCTCTCCCGCGAGCCACGCCTCCGCCGCGGCGGCCGGCATGGCCACGCGGCGCTTGTATACGATGCCCTTGTATTTCTTCTTGAGCTCGATGAAGACCGTATCCCCGTCGCCGGGCACGCCGTAGCTGCGCAGGCGCAGCTTCTCCTTGTAGACCGGCCCCTCGATCGAATGGCGGATGAGCCGGTAATCGTCACTGTCGTAATAGAGGCTGCAGACCGTGCTGCTAGGGTACTCGTCCGGCTCGATATACGGGTCGAGCCGCTCGCGCAGCGCGGCGTAGGTCTCGGGCGAGAGCAGGTATTTTTTCTCGTAGCGCTTGAAGGTCAGTTTCGTCTCTTCCATGTTCACGCTCCGAAATACTTCTCGCACTGCTCCTCGTCGAGCTGGAAGATCGCGCACAGCGTGTCGACGTTGTGCTGGCGCCAGTCGTCCTCGCCGATGAAGCGGCGCAGCTCGTTGACGTGGCGGACCCAGTCGTTATAGTGCAGCGCGTAGCGGGCATAGTCCCGCTCCACCTCCGGCTCCACCTGCGCGGCGAGCCGGTCGATCTCCGCGAGGACCTTCTCGTTGGTCAGCGGCCCGTTGAGCAGCTCGCCGGCCCGCGTCAGCAGCCTGTCGCGGAATTCCTCGTTGCGCAGCAGCGGGGCGATCACCTGACTGATCTGCTTGCTGCCGAGCGCTGAGGAGCCCAGGAGGTTGTAGTAGTTGAGCCCCTCCTCGCGCAGCGCGGCGTCCAGGTCGTAGAACAGGAAGCGCCACTTCCCGTCGCCCTCGGTGGAGCGGCAGTAGCGCAGGTTGCCCCAGGTCAGATCGCCGTTTGCAAAGTAGCCCTCCAGCAGGAACCAGTCGATCATGCTGTCCACGTCCATGCGCTCGCAGAAATAGGCGTAGTTGTCCGCGTCGCGCATATCCCGGCTCAGGCAGAAGCTCAGCACGTCGTCGAACAGCTCCGTGCCCAGGGTATTGTCCGCGTCCACGGCGGTCACGCTCTCCCGGCTGACGCCCATGCGGTCCGCGTAGAGCTGCTCGTTGGCCTTTTCGATCACGGCGTAGATACCGTAGTATTTCCCGTCCACGTACAGGATGCAGTAGCGGCTGCGCTGGGCGATCACCGCGTCGCTGGCCGCGAGGGCCAGGTTCTCGCACATCTCGTTGCGGAAGATGGTCGTGTAATAATCCTGCCCCGCGCGCAGCACGAGGTTCAGGAAGGTCTCCTCGCCCTCGCCGAAGAGGTCGTAGCGCAGCGTCTCCTGCCCGTACTCGCCGCGGAAGCGCAGGCTCATGTTCTTCTTCGGCAGCTCCAGGCTCGTGCCTCCCTGCATCTTGATCCCGCAGGGGATGGTGAAGCTGGCGCCGTCCTCGTAGAGGGAGAGGCTGCCGGGCGTCTCCACGTCCTTCGTGCCGGTGTAGTACATGCCGTTGAAGGTCAGCTTGTCGTTCGAGACGAGGCTCGCCACCGGCAGGCTGTGGTTTTCGTTGATGATGTAGCTCAGCGTCAGGACGCGGCTGGGCATGGCCCCCGTCTCCCAGTTGATCGCCCGGACGACGCCCGTCGCCGTCAGCTCCAGGGGCTCGGTATAGACGGGGCTCGCCGCGTTCGGCATGGTGCCGTCGGTCGTATAGTAGATCGTGCCGGGCGCCTCGAGCGTCACGGTCACGGAGTCCACCCCGTTGAAGACGCCGTCCGGCTCCGCCGCCGTGGGCGGCAGGGCGATCCGACGGTAGCCGGCGCCGTTGACCACGCCGGGCGTGATGGCGTCGAAATAGAACCAGCCGTTCTCCCCGGCCGTGCGGCCGTAGCTGCAGCCGTAGGGGATGTCCCGCAGGGAGGCGTAGTCGACAAGCTCGCCCTCCGCGGTCGCCAGATACAGCTTCTCGGAGGTCGAGTCGAGCGAGAAGGCGCCGCAGCGCGGGGCGAGCCCCTCGCTGCGCTCCTTGTCGCAGCTCACCACGTATACGCGCCCCGGGGCCAGCGTCACCGCGGGGAACTGCCAGAGGCAGTAGTCGTCCTTATCGTCGGACAGGCAGTAGTCCGCCAGATTGACCGTCTCGTCCGATATGTTCTGGACCTCCACCCAGTCGCTCTTGCCGACCAGGTACACGTACGCGCCGCGCCGGTTGGAGACCGCCACCTCGCTGATCACCAGCGGGCCCGCTGGCGCGAGCGTTTTCTGCAGCGCCTCGTAGCCGTCCGCGTCGTTCGGGTAGCCGGGCGTGGGGTAGAGGCTCTGCGCGTAAGCGCCGGTCTCGTCCAGCGCGATCGCCACGTCGGCCGTCTCGCTGGCGCAGAGGACCTCGCTCACCGCGTAGCCGTGGCGGTTATAGAGATACACGGTCTCCCCCGCGGAGAGGGAAAAGCCCGTGTGCAGCTCGCCTTCGCTGCGGTTTTTCCCGTCGGCGAAGACCACGAGCCGCTCGCCGGGCGCGAGCGTGCGCTCCGGCAGGGTCCAGCCCTCCCGATCCTTCCGGTCGGACAGGCGCCAGTCGCCCAGCTGCACCGTCTCCCGCGAGCAGTTCTCCAGTTCGATCCAGTCGGAGAAATCCCCGTCCTCATCCCGGAGGACCGCCCGGTTCTTGGCCATCAGCTCCGAGATGCGCAGCTTGTCCGCGTCCTCCATCAGCAGCGGGTCCACCGTCGCCTCCGGCTCGGGGGCCGGCGTCTCCTCCGGCTTCTGTGCGGATGCGCAGCCCGCCAGTAAAAGCATGAGACAGACCGCGAGCAGCGCGAGCCGCCCCGTTCGTATGCACTTGTCGCTTGTTTTCGTCCTGCGCATGTCCGTCTCCTGCCTACAAAAATGCAGTATATTATACTCCAATCCGGGCCGGGATGTCAACCGCCGCGGGGCGGTTCGCCGGGACTTGCGCTGGGCGTGAACAAAAGAAATGCCGGAGCCGAAAGGCTCCAGCCGCTTTCTCTTATATGGTGTGGTGCTGACGATGGGCCCGTTGTTTTTAGCCGCAACGATGCAGGGTGCGCAGACCTTGCATTTTCAGCGTACCCGCTTCCCGTCTGCTGTCTCTCTCGCTCAGCGGTTCAGATCCTTATTGCGCGCGTTTTGGGTCAGATAATAGCTGAGTGCAAGCAAGCTGTCGGAAAAATGCACGTTCTCGACCAGCAGATCGCTCTCCGGTCCAGCCACGTCCACGTTCGTGAAATTCCATATCGCCTTGACGCCATTCTTTTCAAGCAGCCGCGCCGTATCGACGGCCGCGTCCTTCGATACACACAGGACCGCCACGTCGACCCGATTGGTGCTCAGATACGCAGGAAGGACGTTGATATCGTGTACCTGGATCCCGTTGATGACCTGTCCGATGATATCGGGATCCACGTCAAACGTGCAATCCAGGAAGTATCCCCAATTCTCAAAGCTGAATTTATCGATCAGCGAGCGTCCAATATTGCCCACGCCGATCAGGATCGCCCTATAACCTCGTCCCATCCCCAAAATGATTGCGATTCGTTCCCGCAGCATCTGCACATTGTATCCGTAACCCTGCAGGCCGAATTCTCCAAAGCAATTCAGGTCTTGCCGGATCTGAGATGCGGTTAGGCCAAGCGCACGGCCAAGCTCAAAAGAAGAAACCTTCTCTACTCCCCTTTTCTGCAATTCCTCCAGCTTTCGCAGATAACGCGGGAGCCGGCGGATCACATTGTCTGATATTCTTTTCTCTTGCATATCGTTTTCTCCTGCGAAAATAAGCTGCCCGAACGCGATCCCCGCAGCTGTGCGCGACGTTCTTCGCGGCGCGGCGGCGGGATCGCGCGCCCCGGCTTTCCCCAATAAAACCAGCGGAGACCGCTGGTTTTATCGGGAAAAAGTATGACTTGCGCCTTGCTTTTGCTCGGCTGAAGCCGCGAATGGTTCAAGGCTGTGCTCTTCTTTTTATGTCTTTCTCCGGGCCCGGAGAGCACAGCCGCCTTGCCTGACGCCTTGCCCGGCAGTCTTCCTTCACGCTTTCACACGAAGGCTGTTCTGGTTCGGCCGACGAGCCGTGGAGGGGCCCCGTCCGAACCGCTTTGGGCTCGGACGGCTCTCTCCCTCCGTGGTTTTTTCTGCCGTTATCCTTTGCGGAGCCGGGGGCTCGAACTCAGGCTTTTCTGTTCTGGATCTCCTCAATGATCGCGGGGACGAGCTTCCGGTAGTCCGCGACGGCGCCGAAGTGGCTGGCCGAGAAGATGGGAGCGTTTGCGTCCCGATTGATGCTCATGATGCACTTGGACTTGTCCATGCCCGCCATGTACTGCACGGAGCCGGAGATGGCCACGTTGATGATGAGTTCGGGGTTGATGGTGGCACCGCTCTGGCCGATCTGGCACTCATGGCCCAGCATGCCGGTCTCGCGCAGAGGGCGGGAGCAGCCGACCTGGCCGCCGATAAGCTCGGCGAGCGTATTGAGCATGCCCAGCTCTTCTTCGTTTTTGACGCCGAAGCCGCCGGCAACGACCACGTTCGCCTTGCCGATAGGCTTGCTCTTGAAGACCTTTTCCTCGTTGCCGAGAATAACGAAGTCGTCATCCGCGATGATCTCGATCTCTTCCCTGATCACTGTCCCCTTCGCGCCTTCGATCGGCTCGATGGGCTCGAAGACCTTGGGATGCACGGTGCACATCTGCGGGCGTTTCTCGGGGATGGCGATGTGGGAGAGGATGTTGCCGCCGAAGTTGGGCGTGGTCTGCACGAAGGTGCCGTCCTCGTCGACGTCCAGGTCAATGGCGTCGGCGGTCAGACCGGTGCCGAGGCGGGCCATGACGCGCGGTGCGAGCTCACGGCCGATGGGGGAGGCGGCAAAGAGGAAGATGGAGGACTTGTGCTTCTCAACGAGCTTCACCAGCGCGTTCGCGTAGACGCGGTGCTTGTAGACGGCGAGCGCGTCGTTTTCCAGGACGATCACCTGCTCGGCGCCCTGTGCAAACAGCGTCTCGCTGATGCCGGCGACGTCCTTGCCCAGGAGGACGGCCGTGATGACGTCGGTGCCGCCGAGCTTTGCCTTGAGGTCGATGGCCTTGGCCAGCAGCTCCAGCGGAGTCGGCGAAAGGACGCCGTTCTCCTGCTCGGCAAAGATCCAGATGCCTTTATAATCTGCCTTATTCATGTTCTGCTCTCCTTCCTCAATCAGATCCTGTGCTCAGCTTCCAGCACGTCGACAAACACCTTGGCCATCTCTTCGATCTCGCCGTTGAAGTAGGTCGTGTCGGTGTTGTGCTTGGGCGGCTCGAAGATGCGCTTATTGACAGAGGGAGAGCCTGCCGCGCCGGTCCTGGTGGTGTCGCATTCCGCTGCGACGGCGTCCCAGGTGTAATGGGGCTTTTTCTTGCGGGAGAGGATCCCTTTCGCCGTGGGGAAGCGCGGGCTGTTGATGTTCTCGGTGACGGAGACCATGGCCGGCAGCTTGACCTTTACGTCCTGATAGAACGTGCCCATGTCTCTGCGGCAGTAGGCCCAGCCGTCCTTGATCTCGAGGCTGTCCGCCAGGGTGACCTGGGGCACGCCCAGGAATTCTGCCACGATGGGCGCGGTCTGCGCGGTCTCGGCGTCGGTGGCGCACTTGCCGAAGAGCAGCAGGTCGTAGTCGCCGATCTTCTCGGCGGCCCTGGCCAGGGTGTAGCCGGTGGCGAGGGTGTCGGCGCCGCCGAAGGCGCGGTCACTGAGCAGGTAGCACTCGTCGCAGCCCATGGCCAGCGCGTGGTCGAGCACAGCCATCGCCTGCGGGGGGCCCATGCTGACGGCACAAATCGTCGCTCCCGTGCTTTCTTTGATCTGCAGGGCGGCCTCGATGGCGTTCATGTCGTAGGGGTTGACGGTGCTTTGGACACCGTCGCGGCAGATGTTGCCGGTCTTGGGGTCGATCTTTACGTCCACGGTATCCGGGACCTGTTTGACAAATACGAGAATTTTCATTGTTACTTCCTCATCGTTCCTGATCTTATTTCTTCCAGCGGGCCATGAGCTTTTCGACTTCTTCCTCGCTCATGCCGTACTGGCCGAGCACCTCCACGTTGTTCTCACCGACGTAGGGAGCCTGCTTGATCTCGCCGGGCGTTTCGGAGAATTTGGCGATGCAGCCGCGGGCGGTGAAGACGTCCTTTGAGGTGACGTTGTTGGGCGTCGGCACGTCTACCAGATAGCCCTGATCGCGGATATGCGCGTCGTTCCACACGTCCTCCTGATCGAAGACCTTTGCGGAGGGGATGCCCGCCTTATCGAGCATCTGCGCCGGAACGGATATATCGTCGTAGCTCTTCAGCCAGTCTTCGATGATCCTGATCAATTCGGGAGCGTTTGCGCGGCGCTGCTGGAGCGTGCAGAACTTGGGATCGTCGATCATCTCGGGCTTGCCCATGACCTGGCAGAAGGAAGCCCACAGCTTGGGGCTGATGACCGCGAGCACGATGCTCTGCCCGTTGTTGCCTTCAAACAGGCCGTAGGGCGCGAGGGTGCTGTGGTGGTTGCCGGATCTGGTGAGCTTCTGGCCGACGTTCAAGTACTCGACCGCGCCATTGAGATAGACCATGGTCATCAGCAGAGACACGTCGACGTGCTGGCCGATCCCGGTCTTTTCCGCATAGCGCAGGGCGGTCACGATGCTGCCGAAAGCGTTGATTGCGCCCACGTAGTCGGACAGCGTGGTGCCGCTTTTCACGGGAGGTCCGTTCTTTTCGCCGCAGATATCCATGATGCCGGACATGGCCTGTGCGATCAGGTCGTAGCCGGGCTTTCTGGAATAGGGCCCGTTCTGGCCGAAGGCCGAAACGGAGCAATATACCGCTTTGGGGTTGATCTCGTGCAGGGTCTCATAGCCGAGGCCAAGCTTATCCATGACGCCGGGACGTCCGCTCTCCACGATCACGTCCACGTCTTTTACGATCTTCTTGATGATGGCAATGCTGTCCGGATCCTTCAGATCCAGCGTCACGGATTTTTTCCCGCGATCCAGCCACGCGCCGAGGAGGCTCGTGCCGTCCACCTGGATGCCATAAGTACGCTCGTCGTTACCTGTGTTGGGACGCTCGATCTTGATGATCTCCGCGCCATAGTCCGCCATCATGGCGGTGCAGCAGGGACCTGCGGCATTGGCGGTAAAGTCAAGGACTTTCACGCCTTCCAACATACCGGCCATCCCAGCTTTTGTTTGAATAGTTTCTGCCATATGATAACTCTCCTTATATTGAATATTGAACCACAACTGAGTCACTAGTTTTATCTGCCTTTGAATTCCGGCTTACGTTTTTCCTTAAAGGCCGTTACGCCTTCCTGCCGATCCTCGGTACCCATCAGAACCGTCATCGCAAGCGCCTCGGCCCGCAGACCGGTTTCGATGTCGGTCGTCGCAGAAGAAAGGATCAGGCGCTTGACCACTGCCATAGCCAATGGCGCGCGTTGGATCATCAACGCTGCCAGGGCCTTGGATTCATTCAGCAACTGCTCCTGTGGTACACACTTCATTACGAGCCCGGCGTCCACCGCTTCCTGCCCCTTGAGGACCCGTCCGCCCATGATGATTTCCTTTGCCCGGCCCACGCCGACGATGCGGCTGAGTCTCTGGGTTCCGCCGGCGCCGGGGATAATACCGAGCTTGGCTTCCGGGAGACCAAACTGTGCATTTTCACTGCATAGACGGATATCGCAGGCCAGAGCGATTTCGCAGCCGCCGCCGAAAGCATATCCATTGACCGCAGCGATCACAGGTTTGGATCCTGTTTCGATCATGCGCAGCGCATAATCCACATCCCGCAGCTTAATGCCGTATTCTGCAGTTCTCGGCTTTGAGAACTTGTTCACATCGGCACCGGAAACGAAAGCTTTTTTCCCAGCCCCCGTAATGATAATTGCCTTGATCTCTTCGTTATCCTCCGCCCAATCCATGAATTCCCGCAATTCTTGCCAACAGTCATCGCTGAACGCGTTGTGTACCTGCGGTTTGTTGACTGTGAATATCGCGACACCGTCCTCAATTTCCAGCAAGAAATTCTTAAACTCTTTTTCACTCATTTCTGTTATGCTCCTTCGTTTCGCACAGGTAAATGTGCGGAGCTCTACATTGTCAAAAAATCAATAAATAAGAAGAGGTTGCCGGCCGGGACCGGCAACCTCCGAGGGAAATGAAATTAGATAATGCCGGTCGCGAGGAGAATGATGAGCACCACCATGATGATGACGTTGGGGATGCCGGTGCTCTTGAGGTAGATCTTGACAGCGTCCTTGTAGGCGATACGGCCGGTGGAGGAAGCATTGACCACGCCGGTGTTCTGAGGCGGGTAGATCAGGTTGGTCGCGCAGGTGTACACGCGGAAACCGGTAGCGGCGGGGATGCCGGCAGCCGTGAAGTAACCGACAGTCTGCTCGCCGAAGGCAGGCATGGAGGAGGAAGAAGAGCCCAGCAGGCAGGTGCCGATGAAGGCAAGCAGCAGGCCGGCAGCGGTGGGAGGCAGGTTGTCCAGAACGCCGGTGATGAAGCCGAAGCCGGCGGTGTTCTTGATAACGGTGCCCAGAGCGGCAGCGCCGCAGACGTTGACCAAAGCGACGAAGACGGAGGTGGCGCCGGTGTTGAGGGTCGTCTTGACCTTGCCCTTCAGACGGTTCCACAGGAAGATGATGCCGAGGATGCAGCCGACGACCAGAGCGATCACGGTGGGGGTGCCGGTAGCGGCCAGGACGACCATGACCAGCATGGGGATGACAGCCTGCCACAGCTTGGGCAGGTCGGCGTTCTCGTCGAAGGATTCCATCTGGAGCTTCCAGATTTCATTACCACCGGGGAAGAAGCCTTCGCCCTTCTTCATGTGAGAGTTCACGTCGTGGTTGATCCAGAGACCGTCGATCACGAGATACATGAGGAACATGATCACGGAGAGGACCGGAGCGGCGCCGACGTGCACACCGAAGAGGGAGGCGGCAACGGAGGGAACGGAGGACACGGAACCGAGCAGGTAGTACGCAGCGATGCAGCCGCCGGAACCGTAGCAGTAGTAACGCCAGGGGATGTCCAGCTCATGGAACAGCTCACGGCCGATAGGCAGCACGGTGAAGACGATGATGAAGCCGTGGATGCCGACGTAGGTGAGGATGAAGTACATGATGACCAGGAAGTAGACTGCGAAGAACTGCGGATTGGTCTTGTTCTTGCGCATCAGCTTCAGCAGGGCTGCGGCGATCGCCTTTGCGCCGCCTGAGGTATCCATGATCTTGCCGAAGATACCGCCCATTGTAAAAATCAGGAAGTAGGACTTCATAGCGTTGGCCAGGCCGACGACGTAGAAGTCTACGATACCCTGATAGATGTTCCCGCCGTTGAAGAGCAGAATGACGACGGCGCCGAGGGCGGCGGCGACGCACAGGTTCATGGCCTTAAAGGACAGGAAAATGAAGAGCGCAACACCAACGATAATGCCGATGAAGCTAATGAGTGCAGTTGTTTCCACTTACTTTTCTCCTTTTCTTGTTTTTATTGTTCTCCCTTATTCAGGAAGCACTTCCGGGGTTGTTGCGTTTTCCCGAGGCTGTCTGGTGACCCGGCGGATGGAGATCGGGCCGAGGATCAACAGCGGTATGTACCAGACGGGCGCCCTCAGCTTGCCGACCAGGCCGAAGCCCTTTCTGACAATCGTCATCAGGCCCAGCTGTCCCAGGACGATGCCGGCGCACAGCAGAATGACGACCACGACAGAGGTGGCGACCTTCTGGTTCTTGATGACCTTCTGGACGAGCGGGGTGTACCGGGAAACGCCGCTGAGCACCAGAGAACCCGCCGTAGAGCAGTAAGCAACATACAGCAGCAGGAAATACACCACATACAGAGCGGAGGTCCACATACCGGGCTTGAGGCTCTGGATGATGGTGAGAAACGGCAGGGTCTGCTCGATGCAGTCGGGGAACGTGGTGAGCGTCGCAACGACGCACAGGGCCAGGCCGAAGCTGCACATCAGCACGCCCAGGCCAAGGGCTTTCAGCGTATCTTTGCGGCTTTCAAAGTGTGAGGCGTAAACCGCGCCGGTCCCGATGAAGCCGAGATTAGTGCAGGCGTAGGTAAACGCGTCTTTCGCGATACCGCCCGGCGTTCCCTCTCCTGCCGGAAACACGTAGTCGACCCTTCCGGCGAACACGTTCTGCAGATTGTCCCACCCGGCAACGATCGAGACGACGCAGACGATCAACAACAGGGCGAACATCGGGAAAGACATCCTGCCCAGGTATACGAAGACGACCGGAGACAGGAAAAGCACGACCAGAATGACTACGAAGATAAACATGCCCAGGTTGTAGTTCAGGCCGAAAACGGATTCCAGCACGGAACCGCTGCCGGAGATGCAGGAAGCGCATGTGACAATGATAGAGAGCAGTTGGATCACGTCCCACAGGAGGAGCATGACGCCGCCGACGATCTTGTTGTCCCAATAGATCGTGGAAACAACATCTTTGTAGCTCTTAGCCTTCACGAGACGCGCATACTCCATCGTGATGAAAAGCCAGAGGCCTACGATCACATAGATACCGATCGCGCCGATCACACCGCCCGCGCCATGGCGGGTGCAGTATTCAACGGCAAGGCGCCCGGTGGAGAAGGACGCGCCGCAGGCATGGCCAAAAAAAGCAAATGCGCAGAGCGCCGGCATGCTGCTGAACAGTTTCTTATTCGACATTCAATCTTTTTCCTTTTTTTCTTCCTGCCGCGCACCGCCGACCGGAATGACCGACGGCGCGCGGCGCTGTGGCAATGATCAGATCTTGTACTCCCTGATCATGGAGCCGGCAATGATCGTGCGCTGGATCTCGTTGGTGCCCTCAAAGAGCTGGAACACCTTGGCGTCACGATACAGCTTTTCGACCGGGTAGTCGCGGCTGTAGCCGTAGCCGCCCAGGATCTGGATAGCTTCGCTGGTCACCTTGACGACCATGTCGCCGGCGAAGCACTTGCACATGCTGGCCAGCTTGTCCGTATCGGCGGCATTGGCGTCAAACGCCATGGCGGCGCGCCATACCAGCTGACGAGCAGCCTCGAGCTGCATACCCATATCGGCGATCTTGCCCTGGATGAGCTGATGCTTGTAGATGGGCTTGCCCTTCTGGATGCGCTGCTGCGCATACTTCAGAGCGTGCTCCAACGCGCACTGGGCAACGCCCAGAGCGCTGGCGCCGGCGCAGACACGGCCCTTGGCCAGCGTGGCCATGACCAGCTTGAAGCCGTCGCCCTCGCGGCCGATCAGGTTCTCGGCGGGGATCACGCAGTCTTCAAGCACAACGTCGGAGGTCGTGGAGCAGCGGATACCCATCTTGTTCTCGTGGTTGGGCGTGCTCAGGCCGGGAGTGCCCTTCTCCACCATGAACATGGAGAAGCCCTTGGCACCCGCTTCGGGATCGGTGATTGCGAAAATGGTGATGATGTCGGCAACGGGAGCATTGGTGATGAAGCACTTGCGGCCGTTGAGGACGTACTTGTCGCCCTGCTTGACAGCCGTGGTCTTGTTGTTGGCCACGTCGGAGCCGGCGTTCGGCTCGGTCAGGCCCAGTGCCAGCAGGCCGCCGCCGGTGACGACGTCGGCGTATTTCCGCTTCTGATAGTCGCTGCCGCCGAACGCGATGGGCTTAAAGCCCAGGCCGCAGGCGCCGACAGCGGAGCTGAAGCCGGCGTCGCCGCGGGAGAGCTCTTCACGGATGAGAGCGGTGGTGAGCAGGTCGACGCCCGCGCCGCCCCATTCCTCGGGCAGGTCCAGGCAGGTCAGGCCGAGGTCAGCCGCCTTTTTGAAGGCTTCCATGGGGAACTCGCCCTTTACGTCGTACTCCGCAGCGATGGGCATAACTTCCTGCTCGACAAAATTGCGGGTCATGTCGCGCAGCGAGAGCTGATCGGAAGTGAAATTGTAATTCATGTTCAGTATCCTTTCTGCATCATGTTTGAATGAACCGACTTGCTTTACAGTGAGATCCTCCGGTACGGCAGCCGCTAAGGGCCGCCGTACCATGGATCATATGCTCGCTTACTTGCCGATGAACTTCGGCGCGCGCTTCTCCAGGAAAGCGTTGACCGCTTCCTCGTGGTCCGCGCTGCGGGAGCACTGCGGCATGTAGTTCTGCTCGAACTCCGCGACCAGCGGCATATCGTTGTAGGTGGTGAAGTTGAGCATCTTCTTCTGGAAGCCGAGCGCCATGGTGGGCATATTGGCCAGCTTGTTGACCAGCTTCTCGGTCTCTTCGGCAAGCGTGCCTTCCTCGCCCAGTCTGTTGAGGATGCCGAGCTTGTAGGCCTCGTCAGCGGACAGGGTCTGTGCCAACATGTAGAACTCGGTCGCGCGGGCCGGTCCGATCAGGCGGCTGAGGGTGTAGAAGCCGTTGGTGTCGCCGGAGAAGCCCATGCTGGTGAAGCCGGCGCCGATCTTGGTCTTGGCGTCGCCCACGCGGAAGTCGGCCGCAAAGCACAGCGCGCTGCCGGCGCCGGTGGCTGCGCCGTTGATCATCGCGACGACGGGTTTCTCGCAGTTGCGGATCGCACGGGCGGCGGCGGCCACGTAACGGACGCCGGTGCGGGGCAGGGCCTCGCCCGCGTCGATGCGCTTTTTAAAAGCCTTGATGTCACCGCCGGCGCAGAAATGCTTGCCGGCGCCGGTCAGCACCACGACACGGACTTCCTCAGCGAAGGAGCAATAGTCCAGCACATCGCCGATCTCTTTTTCCATATCCCAGGTCAGCGCGTTGAGGGACTCGGGGCGATTGAGGGTGACGGTCGCAACGCCTCTCTCGTCAACAGAAAACAGGATGTTCTCGCATTTGCTGGTGTACATACAAATCTCTCCTTTTCTAAAAGAAATTACGTCGGAAACGGGAGCTTACTGCTTCTTGAACTTGCCGGCCCAGTCGACCAGGCACTGATCGAGCTCCGCCTTGTCCATGTACTTGGTCAGGATCTCGTCGTTGTACTCGCCCAGATCGCTGGGACGATTGTACACGGGCTGGCACTTGCTGAAGCGCAGCCAGTTGCCGCGGACGGTGACGTGATCGATGCCGGTGTCGGCCATGGAGGGAGGCGTCGGGATGTCGATTATCAAGCCGAGGTTGCGGTACTCGGGATCGTTGACAACGTCGTCGCAGGTATTGACCTTCGAGGTCGCAATGTTGGAAGCTTTCATCACTGCGATGGCATCGTCGATCGTATCAAACGTGCGCAGCCACTCCTCAACAATAGCTACCAATTCCTTGATGTTCCTGCAGCGGGTGACGTTGCTGTCAAAGCGGGGATCGTCGATCAGTTCGGGCTTGCCCATGCAATTGCAGAATCTCGGCCACATACCGCCGGTATAAGCCGCAATAATGCAGGATTCTCCGTCCTTACCATTGTACAGGCCATAAGGAGCACAGGCGCCGTGGTGAGGGCCGGTACGGGTGGGATGGTCGCCGACGGTGGCGGCTCTGTCGAGCAGCGTGTTGATGCCGACCAGGCCCGCCAGCAGGGAGACGTCGATGTACTGGCCTTCACCGGTGCGCGTCCGATACAGCAGCGCGGAAACGATGGAAGAGAACGCGTTCATGCCGCCGATGTAGTCGCCCAGAACGGTGCCGCTCTTTACGGGGATGCCGTTGGGATCGCCGGTGATAGCCATCAGGCCGGACATGGCCTGGGCAATGATGTCGAAGCCGGGGACCTTGCTGAACTGACCGACCTGGCCCGCAACGGAAACAGAGCAGTAGATGATATTGGGATTGATCTTGGAGATGGTCTCATAGTCCAGATTGAACTTTTTCATCTGACCGGGCTTGTAGCTCTCGATGAAAACGTCCGCATCCTTGACCATCTTGTAGATGCACTCCTGGGCGCGGGGATCGTCCAGCGCCAGCGTCACGGACTTCTTGTTTCTGCCGGTGTACAGATAGAACAGCGCCTGCCCGCCGACTTTCGGAGACAGACCGCGCGCATCGTCGCCGGCGCCGGGTCGCTCGATTTTAATGACGTCAGCGCCGTAGTCGCCGAGCATCTGCGCGCAGAGCGGGCCAGCCAGGTTGTTGGTAATGTCGATTACCTTGATACCAGTGAAAAGATTCTCCATGATTGTTCCTCCTTCTGATTTATCATTCCTAAAAATGATTCAACAAAATAAAGGTACCTCAGGCGTCGAAGCGGCAGAGGGCCTTCTCGCAGTCGGCCATCATGCTGTCCACGATCTCCTTGACGGGCAGCACCTTGTCCAGCAGGCCGCCGACCTGGCCGTAGGAGATCACGCCGTCCTTATCCAGGTCGCCGGTCTCGAAGAACAGCTTGCAGGCATGAGCGCCGGACACATCGTCGCGGATCGCGTCGAACTTGCAGCCGGCCTTCTCTCTGGCGTTGATGTCCTTGACCAGGGCGCTGTTGTAAACGCGCATGCTGTTGACAAAGGGACGCATGACCAGCGCGGTGTCCACTTCGGTGGCCTTCTCGGCCAAGAAGTCCTTGACGCTGTCCATGACGGGGCTCTCCTTGGAGAGCAGGAAGCGGGTGCCCATGTAGACGGCGTCCGCGCCGAGCATCAGAGCAGCCGCCATCTGCTTGCCGGTGCCGATGCCGCCGGCGCTGACGATGGGAACGTGCATCTTCTCTACGCACAGAGCGGTCAGGACCATCGTGCCGATGTCCTTCTCGCCGGGATGGCCGGCGCATTCAAAGCCGTCCGCCACCACCAAGTCGCAGCCCATGGACTGGGCCTTCAGCGCGTGCTTGAGCGTGGTGCACTTGTGCATCCAGATCAAGCCGCCTTCTTTGATCTGCTTGATGACGTCGTCGCCGGGCATACGGCCGGCGGTCTCCATCAGCGTGACGCCTTCCTCGATGCACACGTTGATGTAGCCTTCATGATCCTGCACGGTCAGCGAGGGGAAGAAGGTCAGGTTGACAGCAAAGGGCTTGCTGGTCAGCGCTTTGATCTTCTTGATCTCCGCTCTCAGATCGTCCTTGTTGGAAAACGTGGACGAGCTGAGGATGCCCATGCCGCCCGCTTCCGAGACCGCCGCGACCAGTTCCGCTTTCGCGATCCACTGCATGCATCCTTGGAAGATCGGGTACTCGATGCCGAGCATTTCTGTGACTTTTGTCTTCAGGATTTTGCTCATTTTTTTACCTCCGTCTCTGGTTTTTTTCTCTCTGCTCCAACATCACATTGCCGCGGGAAGCCCGTTTTTTGTACCTCCGGGACCGTCGGCGAAACATAACATAATGTTTATTATGTGATAATCTTATGGATTGTCATATAATGGAAATATCGTCGCAAAAAAGGGTGCAGCAAAGCAAGCCCTGCGCGGCTTCTCATCGAGAAAAACCGTTCAGGGCGTCCTTTGCTGCGCCTGTTTTTTCCTGCGCTCTGATCCTCCTGCCAGAGCGCGGTGTTTTTTGGTTTACAGAATCACATTATTTTAGGGAGCTCCGGCTCGGAAAGCTATTGATTTTTGAAATATAGCGTGATATAATTACGATGAATTTGTAAAGACACCACATAATAAACATTATGTGGTGTCTTTTTATATCACAAGCTCCAGTCGTTCTATCCGATGGAGCTGTTCTTTTTTTGTCGTCATTACATAGATGCGGGTGGTGTCGATACTGCTGTGCCCCAGAATATCCGCAAGTCTGGAAATATCCTTTTCCATGTCATAGAAGCAGCGGGCAAACAGTTTTCGCAGATTGTGCGGGAATACTTTGTATGAGGCCACTCCTGCTTGTCTGCACAGCCGCTTCATTGCAGCCCAGATATTGCTCCGATCGAGCGGCCGGCCGGAGCGCGTGCGAAACAGGACGCCGCTGCGGATCCCCTTTTGTCTGGCGTAGTGCAGCAGGTTGCTTCTCAGCTTGCCGGGAATGATGATCGTTCGATTTTTGCCCTTGCAGTCCACGCGCACTTCACCGTGCCGCACCGCTTCCACGGTAAAGAACTGAAGCTCCGAAACGCGGATGCCGGTGCCGCAGATCGTTTGCAGGAGCAGACACAGCCGCGGACTGTTCACCGCCGCGGCAAGCAGCCGCCTGTATTCCTCTTTCGTCAGCATCCTGTCGTCCTCGCAGAAGCTCTGTCGCTGCAGCTTCAGGCTTTTGACGCGGCAATCGCCCCAGGCCGCAAAGCGGAAAAAGCTGTTCAGACTTGCCAGCATCGAGTTGATGCTCCGGGGCTTGTATCCCTCTTTCTTCAAGTGCTCTTTAAAGCACACCGCCGTCTCCTTGCTGACTTCCCTGCCGTCGAGATATCGATAGAACGCTTTGATATCCCGCAGGTATTTCTCCCGCGTAGCCCGGCTCTTTTCTTCCCGAACCAAAAAACGTTCAAACGCATCGATCCGTTCCTCCGTAATAACTCTTCCTCCGGCACAGTCCATTCTTTGCTCCTCTCTTTGCTCTGACAAGCCTGTGTCTTCTTTTCGGCCTACGTTCTCCTGCAGCCCGGCCGTATTCGCCGCGTCATGCGGTCGGCTCGCCGGGCGCAGTCTTCCTTTGATAATAGTATAACCGTTTCCTCTTTTCAATTCTCTTTGCACCCGCTTTCTGAACGCCGCGGGGCGGTTCGCCGGGACTTGCGGATTTTGCGCGCAGCGGGTATAATGTTCGTTGCATCGCGGCCCGGCAGACCGCTCTGCGGCCTTCCGCCTCCGCGCGGGCGCCGACACGGCCGGGGCGATGCGGAAAGAGGATCGGATATGTTCAACGGATTTACCCAGGAGACCAGCGACTTTCTGTGGGAGCTGAGCTTTCACAACGAGCGGCCCTGGTTTCTCGAGCACAAGGAGCAGTTCGAGCGCTGTCTCAACCAGCCGTTCAGGGAGCTCGCGCAGGAGACGGAGGCCCTGATGCGCAGGCGCTACCCCCTGATGGACTGCCGGACCCACGTCTCCCGCATCTACCGGGACGCGCGGCGGCTCTTCGGCCGCGGGCCCTACAAGGATCACTTGTGGTTCACCATCACAGACGGGAGCGGGCCTTCCGACGGCCCGGCCTTCTGGTTTGAGATCGGCGCGGCAGTATACAGCTACGGGATGGGCTTCTTCGAGGCGAGCCCCACGGAGATGGAGTTCTTCCGGCGCAGCGTCGACGCGAACCCCGCCCGCTTCGAGCGGCTGGCGGCCGACGTGGCCCGGCGGCGGGGCCTGCGGGTGATCGGCCCGGAGTACAAGCGCCCCAAGGGCGAGCGCGGGCCGGTGATCGACCCCTGGTACAACCGCCGCTATCTCGCCGTGGAGAGCGCGCACGACTTCGGAGGCGACCTGCTCACGCCGGAGCTGCCGAAGAAGCTGGTCAACACCTTCGACAAGCTCATGCCCATGTACGAATTCCTGCTGGAGGTCCACCGGGCCTACGGCGAGGCCCGCGAAGAAAAAGCATAAAACGAGGCTGCCGGTTTTGGACCGGCAGCCTCGTTTTCGTTGCGGTGCTTTACAGCGCTTCGATGGCCTCCTGCACCTTCTTGGCCATATCCTCGGGGACGATCTTCTTGCTGACCACGAGGTTGAAGATCTCACCGCAGGTCTTCTTGTTGAAGGGCAGCCTGGGGACCTTCATGAGCTGGGGCGCGTACTGCTCGATGATCGCCACGCACTTGGGGTTGCTGAAGCACTCTTTGACGGTCATGTTTTTGAAATCCATAATCAGTCTCCTTTTCGGTATTTTCCGTATGCGGTCGCCCGCGTCGTGCTCCTATTCTATCACACGTCCGGCCCGCCGTCAATCGCGGGGAGCGTACGCAGCAGCGCTTCGGCGCAGCGCATCCCGTCCACCGCGGCGGAGGTGATGCCGCCCGCGTAGCCCGCGCCCTCGCCGCAGGGGTAGAGACCGTCGACCGCGGAGCAGAGTCCGGCGCCGCGCAGGATGCGCACCGGGGAGGAGGAGCGCGTCTCCGGTCCGGTCAGCACCGCCTCCGGCGCGTCGAAGCCGCGCAGCTTCCGCCCCAGGGCGGGCAGCGCCTCGCGCAGCACGGCGCAGATCTTCTCCGGCAGGACCTGCCGCAGGTCGCACCAGACCACGCCCGGCCGATAGCTGGGCGACACCGCGCCCGGTCCCGTGCTCGCGCGGCCGGCCAGAAAATCGCCCACGAGCTGGGCGGGGGCGCGGTAGTCTCCGCCGCCGCAGGCGTAGGCGGCCCGCTCGAGCTCCCGCTGCCAGTACATCCCGCCGAGCGGGGACTTGTCCGGAAAGTCCTCCGGGCGGAGCGTGACGAGCAGGGCGGCGTTGGCGTTCTCGCCGTCGCGGCGGGAATAGCTCATGCCGTTGGTGACGACGCCGCCCGCCTCCGAGGCCGCGGCGAAGACCTCTCCGCCGGGGCACATGCAGAAGGTATAGGCGCTGCTGCCGTCCGGCAGATGGACGTGCAGGGAATAATCCGCCGCGGGCAGCGCGCCGCGCGGCCGCCCGTACTGGGCCGCGTCGATATCCGCCTGGCGGTGCTCGATGCGCACGCCCATCGAAAAGGGCTTCGGCTCCATGGGGATCCCCCGCGCGCGGAGCATCTCGAAGGTGTCCCGCGCGGAGTGGCCGATCGCGAGGATCAGGCGCTCGCAGGGCAGCTCCCGCGCGCCGTCCGCCGTCTCGACCTCGATCCCCGTCAGAGCGCCGTTTTCCGTGCGCAGGCCAGTCAGCTTCGTGCCGAAGAGCACCTGCCCGCCGAGGGAAACGATCTCCCGGCGGATGCTCTGCACCACGCCGACGAGGATATCCGTGCCGACGTGGGGCTTGGCGTCGTAGACGATCTGCCCGGGCGCGCCGTGCGCGGCGAACTCGCGCAGCACGAAGTACATGCGCGGATCGTGGATGCCGGTGTTGAGCTTGCCGTCGGAAAAGGTCCCGGCGCCGCCCTCGCCGAACTGCACGTTGTTCTCCGGATCGAGCGCCCCGCCGGCGCGGAAGGCCTCCACCGCCGCCCGGCGGCTCACCGCGTCCTGCCCGCGCTCGATCACGACGGGCTTCGCCCCGGCGCGGGCCAGCA
>JAFUUR010000151.1 GCA_017477695.1 Oscillospiraceae bacterium
GAGCCTGATCCTCGCGGAGGGCCGCCGGGGCGGCCGCCCGGGGCTCACGGTCGAGCCGCCGCTGATCCTCACCGGCGCCGACGGCGCCGAGAGCGAGGAATACCGCCGCATCTACCACAGATAGACCGAGAGCCGCTTCCCGATGAGGGAAGCGGCTCTCTTTATTCCGGCTGCCGGTCTACCGGCTCAGGCTCAGCGGCAGCTCCATACGGTGCGCCTCCAGCAGGGCGCGGTCGCGCAGGATCTCCTCCGCGGGGCCGTCGGCCGCGATCCGCCCGCCGTCGAGCAGGATCACGCGCGAGCAGGTGTCCAGGATCATGTCCAGGTCGTGGGAGGTGATGAGCCTGGTCTGCGGCAGCTCGCGGATGACGTTGATGACGAGGCGGCGGTTGTACGGGTCGAGCGCCGAGCTGGGCTCGTCCATCAGGATGGCCTGCGGCTCCATGGCGAGGATCGTGGCGATGGCGGCCATGCGCTTTTCACCGCCGGAGATACGGTGGTTGTGGCGGTGCTTCAGCTCCTGCAGGCCCAGCCTGTCGAGCACCGCGTCCACCCGTCGGTCGGTCTCCTCGCGGGTGACGCCGTAGTTGAGCGGGCCGAAGATCATGTCCTCGTAGACCGTGGGCATGAACATCTGGTTGTCGGAATTCTGCAGCACGAAGCCCAGCTTGCCGCGCAGGCGGTAGAGGTTCGCCTTGCTGAGCTGCTCCCCGTCGATCAGCACCTGCCCCTCGCCGCTGCAAAGGCCCAGGATCAGCTTCATCACGGTGGACTTGCCCGCGCCGTTGGCGCCGATCAGCCCGACGGACTCCCCTTCCGCGATGCGGAAACTCAGATCCCGGATGACGGGCCGGTCCTTTTCATAGGAAAACGATACGTTTTTCAGTTCGATCATGGCGTTCACCTCACAAACAGGCCACCGAGCAGGCTGGCCGCGTCCACCAGCCGCAGCAGCAGGAACAGCGCGATGCAGCAGAGGGTATAGACCGCGTCGCGCGGAGTGCAGGGTTTGATATCCGCGTAGTGGAAATGCTCATGATAGCCGCGCAGCTGCATGCTGTTGTAGAGCTCCTCGGCGCGGTCCATGCTGCGCAGGAGGAGCTGGCCCAGGAAGGAGCCCCAGGCGGACACGTGGATGCCCTTCTGTCCCGGCGCGCGCAGGTGATAGGCCTCGGTCATCACGGCGAGCTCCTCCGTCATCACGCCGACGTAGCGATAGGTCAGCAGCAGCAGGGTCACGAGCATGCCCGGCACGTGCAGCCTGCGCAGCGCGGCGCAGAGATGGTCGATCGGCGTGGTGGCCATCAGCAGGAAGGAGGCCATCAGGCACAGGACGCCCTTGAGCATCAGCGTCAGCATGGAGACGACGCCGCCCGACACGGCCACGCCTCCGAGCGCGAGCATCGGCGCGCGGTCGAAGAAGGGGTTGAAGAGGCCCACCGCCATCACGAGCGGCAGCACGATCCGCAGCTTATAAAAGCAGGTGCGCACCGGGATGCCGCTGAGCTGGAACAGGAGCACCGGCCACAGCAGCATCGGCACCAGCGCGCTCAGCTCGTACTTGTGGAAGGACACCACGACGGCGATGTATGCAATTGTGCTCAGCAGCTTCGCCATCGGGCACAGCCCGTGTATCGGCGAGCTCCGCGCCGCGAGATCATCCATTTCGGTGAGCTCGTACAGCGCCTTTTCCATCTTGTTCATCGTGTTCCTCTACATGCCGACAAGGGGCATCCAAGGATGCCCCTTTTGCGGCTTTATGCTGTTTTTCGGGCCGCTCAGCCCGTGGTTTTCTTTTTCCGGAAGAAGCCGCCCGCCAGGCAGATCAGCACGGCCACGCCCGCCACCAACGCGGAACCGACGACGCCGGAGACCGTAGTGCCCGCGGCACTGTCGCTGTTCGGGAAGGCGTAGTCCGGCAGGAAGGAGGTGGCCTCCTGGATGCTGCCGGCCGTGTCGGCCGCGGCGCTGGCCACGCCGAAGTCCTCCTCGTCGAGACCCATGTTCTCGGCATAGCCCTCCTCGGCGTTGCCGAAGAGCGCCCATTCCAGACCGTCCGGATTGCCGCTCGCCAGCAGGCTCAGCCCGCCGCCGACCAGCAGCGCGATCACGGCCAGGATGGCGACGGTCGCCTTCAGGGAACGCCTGGCCTCGCCCGCGCCCGCGCCGACCTCGCGCAGCAGCTCCGGCCGGGATTCGTACACGAACACCAGGACCGCCGAGGTGATCAGCCCCTCGACGAGACCGATGGCCAGATGGATGGGCTGCATCAGCGCGACGAACGCGCCGAAGGGCAGCTCGGTGATGCCGGAGAGGCTGGTCTCCAGCACGACGGAGAACGCGCCGAGCTGCAGCGTGATCACGCAGCCGAGGATGGAGGCGGCGATGATGCGCGCGCGCTGCGCGCCCTTGCCCTCACCGAACCAGCGGCTGTGCATGATGGGCCGCCAGATGAAATAATAGCCGACGAAGCAGCCGTAAAAGGCCATGTTCCAGACGTTGGCCCCCAGGGCCATCAGGCCGCCGTCGGCAAAGAAAAGACATTGTATCGCCAGGATCACGATCATGGACAGGAAGCCCGCCTGCGGCCCCAGCAGGGCCGACAGCAGCATGCCGCCGCACATGTGCCCGGAGGAGCCGGTGCCGGGAATGGTGTAGTTGATCATCTGCCCGGCAAAAACCAGCGCGGCCGTGACCGCCATGGTGGGCAGCTTCTGCGGCTCGTCGTCCTTTTTCAGCTGATGGATCGAAACGCCGGCGGCGACGCCGGAGGCTGCGTACATGGTCGCCGCGACGGCGGGAGCCAGCAGCGCGTCTGCCATATGCATGAAAACACCCCGTTTCATTGTTTGCAATCTATCTGCTGAGAGCGTACCACGCTTTTCCCCGCCCCGCAAGCCCCCCGGGGGGATATAAAATGCAAAAAAATGCGCCCGGGAGGACCCGGGCGCACGGAGCTTTCCTTACAGTTCCTTGAGCTTGCCGATGCAGGCGGCGCAGACGCTGCGCCCCTTGAACGTGGTGATATCCTTCACACTGTCGCAGAACACGCAGGACGACTGATACTTGCGAAGAATAACGCTGTCCCCTTCCACATATATTTCCACCGGATCCTTCTCGGCGATATCCAGTGTGCGGCGCATTTCGATCGGCAGAACGATCCGCCCAAGCTCATCGACCTTGCGGACGATACCTGTAGATTTCATACTCTCTCCTCCAAATAAGATAAGTACCCGTGTCGTATTGCGTCAGGCCTTATACTTTTATGTTGTTTATTATATCACATTCACGAAATCGGTCAATGCCCAATTTCTTAATTTTTGCGATTCGACGAAAATGCGTTGAAAAAAGGAGGTCTGTATGCTGATCGCCTGTCTTCTGCTGGGGATCTATCTGCTGTGTACGCTGGCCGCGCCCATCCTCGGTACGGCGCAGGCCGCGGGCGCGGCCGTGCTGGAGGGGGCGCAGGAGGCGGTGCGCTTCTGCCTCGGTCTCGCGGGCGGGATCTGCCTCTGGAGCGGCGTGCTCGAGCTGCTGGAGCGCTGC
>JAFUUR010000152.1 GCA_017477695.1 Oscillospiraceae bacterium
CGCGGCGGGCGCGAGCGCGGGCAGCGCGCCCGTTCCGCTGTCGGGCCGCGTGCTCCTGCTGGCCTTCGCGCTGTGCTACGCGGCGCTGCGCCTCGTTTTCCGTTTTCGCGCAAAAGCCGCCGGGCGGACGCTTGTCCCCGTCTCGGCGGCGCTGCTTGGCAGGCAGGCGCATTTCACCGCCCTGCTCGACACGGGCAGCTCCCTGCTCGACCCGCTCAGCGGCGAGCGGGTGCTGGTGGCCTGCCCGCACGCGCTGCGGCCGATCTTTCGGGAACATACGGAGCTGTTCGACGCGCTGCCGCCGGTCGAGCTGCTGGAGGCCGCGGCGCGGATCCCCGAGCTCAGGGGGCGGCTGCGTCTGCTGCCCTACTCGGCTCTCGGCGGCAGCGGCCTGCTCCCGGTCTTCCGGCCGGACAGCCTCACGGTCGAGGGGCGGCCGCGGCGCGACGTGCTCGTCGCAGTCTCGCCCCGGGCCTCCGGAGAGGACTTCGAGGCCGTGCTCTGAACGGAGCGACCGCCGGGCCGCCGGGCGGTGCGCTGCCGCATCCGGACGGGCGGCAGAACGGAGTGTATCATGTTATGTAAACCAAAACCTGTATTTCTCTGCGGCCGGCTCCTGCGCCTTCTGGGGCTGGAGCCGCCCGCCGTCTTCTACATCGGCGGGAGCGACGTGCTGCCGCCTCCGCTGGATCGGGCGCGGGAGGACGAAGCCGTCACAGCCCTGGAAAAGGGCGACGAGGCCGCGCGTGCCCTGCTGATCGAGCACAACCTGCGCCTCGTCGTCTACATCGCCAAGCGCTTTGAGAACACCGGCGTCAATCTCGAGGACCTGATCTCCATCGGGACGATCGGTCTCATCAAGGCGGTGAACACCTTCCAGGCCGGCAAGAACATCAAGCTCGCCACCTACGCCTCCCGCTGCATCGAGAACGAGATCCTCATGTATCTGCGCAAGCTCGGCTCCCAGCGCGCGGAGATCAGCTTCGACGAGCCGCTGAACACCGACTGGGACGGCAACGAGCTGCTCCTGTCGGACATTCTCGGCACGGACGAGGACGAGGTCTCCCGCCCGCTCGAGGACGACGCCGACCGCAAGCTTCTGAGGGAGGCCATCGCGACGCTCAGCCAGCGCGAACGGAACATCATCCTCCTGCGCTTTGGTCTGCCGGGCGGGCGGGAGTATACGCAGAAGGAGGTCGCCGAGCGGATGGGCATCTCCCAGAGCTACATCAGCCGCCTGGAAAAGCGGATCATCGAGCGGCTGCGCCGGGAGATGCTGCGCAGGCTGCAGGTGTAGAGCCGAAAGGCACGCCCGGCGTTGCGGCGGCTGTTTCGTCCGGCAGCAGCCATCTCGTTATTCTTCGGTCAAAAACGCCCCGGCTTGCACCTGTTCCGCCGTTCGTTCTGAGGCGGTCGAGCCGTCCGTTTGAAGGGACAGGATACAACGGGGAAAGACCGGGAGCGAAACCATTCGCGATTTCGCTCCCGGTCTTTTTGTTCAGGTACAGATCACTTTTTCAGCAGCGGCGCGCCGGAGTGCCAGGCTTTGCCGCAGATCTCTCCCACCGCGTAATAGTCGTTGCGCATCTGGTCGAAAAGGAAGGTGTTGAGCTTGCCGCAGTCGATCCTGCCCTGCTCATCCAGCACCTTCTCGTCGGCCAGCACGTTCACGATCTCACCCAGCACGCGCAGGCCGTAGGGCTGCTCCTGCATCTCAAGCACCTTGCATTCCAGCGTGAGCGGATACTCGGTGATGATGGGCGCGTCCACGCGCTCGCTCTTTACCGCGTGCAGGCCCGTCCGCTCGAACTTATCGGCAAACTTGTTGGCGCTGGCGATGCCCATGTAGTCGGATTCCACCAGGGTATCGACGCCGGGCACGGACAGCGTGAAGGCGCCTTTTTCCTTGAGGTTGACAACGGTCTTGTGGTCCTCCTCCAGGTTGAGGGCCACCATGTTTTCCGCGCAGATCCCGCCCCAGGCCATGGGCATGGAGTCGACCGTGCCGTCCTCGTTATAAGTGCCGATCATATAGACGGGCATGGGGAACAGATAGGGTTTCACACCAAAGTCTTTCATTTCGTTTTCCTCCTGTTATTGCATGGAGCGCCCAAGCTCGTAAGCCTGCTGAAGCTCCGGTTTTCCTTCGATATCTCCGGGCTGCGTCACCCAGCCGCAGAGCACCTTGCCAAGGCTCTTCCAGCCGACGTGCTTTTCCAGATGGTCGTACCAGTGCTCGCTCTCCTCAAACCCGGCGCCCTCGGCGGCCATAAGCAGCACGCTCTCCTTCTTGGGGTTGCGGTAGCCGGGATCGCACTCGGCCACGGCAAAGAGCCGGTCAAAGGCGGTCTTGAGCTGGCCGGAGATGAACCAATAATACAAGGGCGACGCCAGCACGACCACGTCGGCCTCCCGGTAAACGGGATAGATCTTCGCCATGTCGTCCTTCTGGACGCAGGGACAGTCGGCGTCCTTGCCGCCGTGCCAGCAGCCGAGACAGCCGTTTATTCTCATACCTGCGAGATGAAACTCCGTGACGGTGCTGCCGGCCTCCTCCGCGCCTCGCTTAAATGCAGCCGTAAGTGCGGAGGTGTTCCCGTTTTTGCGGGGACTGCCGTTAAGGATTATAATCTTTTTTGCCATCGTTGCAACTCCTTTATTTTTTATCCTTGTCGCAGAAATACCACCAGCGGTATTTCGCCTCGTCGGGCGCGGGATCGTTCGCGTAAGCCACCGCGCAGCGGAAGGCGTACAGTACGCATTTATCCAGCGTCTGCCCCTCGTTGACGGAGGCCCGGAGATACAGGTCGTCCGGGTCGGCGTCCTTGAGCGCCTCCAGGGTCGGATAGCCCAGCGCGATCAGCTCGGCCTCTTTCTTTGCCCCGATACCGGGGACCTTTCGCAGATCACTCATATTTTACAGCACCTCCGTAAAGGCTTCGATCGGGCGATACACGTCGTGCCAGGGGGCGTATGGAACGGCGTCCTCCGACGCGTAGCCCACCGGCAGCAGGCAGATCGGCTTGATATACGGCGGCAGATCAAAGGCCTTCGCCACCGCGTTCACGTCGAACAATCTCACCCACACGGAGCCAAGGCCCTGCTCCCAGGCCTCGCGCATCATGTGGGTGCAGACGATGCTGCAGTCCATCTCGCCGGAGCTGTAGCCGCGCTCGGTCTGGCTCTTCCAGGTTTTGCGCTCGTCGCTGCATATCAGAAATACCAGCGGCGCGCCGTAGATGCACCGGCACAGACGGTTGATCTTCGCCATGGCCTCTTCGCTTTTCAGCACGTAGATCCTCTGCGGCTGAAAGTTGACCGCCGTAGGCGCCAATTGCGCCGCCTTCAGGATCTGATCGATCTTCTCCTGCTCGACAGGCCTATCCGAATATGAACGTACAGAATATCGCTCTGCGGCAAGCTCCATGAAATCCATCGGTACTCCTCCTGTTTCTTTTGTCTTGACGATTTGCTTTTCTTGGATATAATTATAGCCAGAACGACAAATAATACAAGAACGCACATTTTTGTGATATACTATCAAAAAGTATAGTAAGGAGAACAACAAGGTGAATATAGAGAAAATCAAGAGCTATACCTGTCCCGTTGAAGCGGCTATGGACGTGGTCGGCGGGAAGTACAAGGCGCAGATCGTCTACGAGCTGATCGGCGGCACGAAGCGCTACAACGAGATCCAGAAGGCGATCCCGCAGGCGACGCCCCGCATGCTGTCCAAGCAGCTGAAGGAGCTGGAAGAGGACGGCGTGCTCAACCGCGTGCTGTATCCTGTCGTACCGCCCAGGACGGAGTATTCGCTGACGGAGTTCGGCAGCACGCTGGTTCCCATCGTCGACTTGCTGTGCAAATGGGGCGAGCATTATTTCGAACTTGCCGGGCTCCCGGTGCCGGGAGACTGATCGAAAAACGGCCGATCATAAACGGAACGGGCGTACAGGAAGCTTCCTGTACGCCCGTTCCGTTTGCACTCCCGATCAAGTGTTTTTAAGAGGGAACGGTCATGCCGCACTGCGCAGAGATCGTTTCCTCTGCCTTGCAGCACGGTGGAGCTGACATTTTGTCATCTTGCGACCAGATTGACCACCCAGCCGCGCTTTTTGACCATGACGTAGCCGATGACGCATTTGATCAGATCCAGCAGATAGATCGTGAGATACAGCAGTACGATGGGCATAGCGGTGCAGCGTGACAGGAACATGGCCGCCGGGATGCTCACCACCCAGACGAACATACTGTCGAACACGAAGGTGATGAGCGTTTTGCCGCCGGAGCGCAGCGTGAAGTAGCAGCTATTGGTGAAGGCGTTGACCGGCATCATCACGGCGCTGATCAGCAGCAGGCGCACCGCGAGCGCCTTCACGAGCGCCGTCGTGTTATAGATCTGCGGCACCAGCGGCGCGACGAGAGCCATCACGGCGCCGACCGCCGTGCTCAGCGCGACCGAGAAGGCGATGAGCTTGCGGTCCTCGTCCACGGCGCGCTCCAGCTCGCCCGCGCCCAGGAGCTGGCCGACCAGGATCGCCGTGGCGTTGCCCATGGCGAGGAACGCACAGAAGAACAGGTTGGAGACGGTCGTCGCGATGTTCAGCGCCGAGACCACCTCCAGTCCGCGCAGGGAATAGCACTGGTTGAGCACCGTCATGCCGCCGGACCACAGGAATTCGTTGGCGAGCAGCGGCGCCCCCATCAGCAGGATCCTTTTCGCCACCGCCCGCGGCACGCGCAGGGAGCGGAAGGCCCCGCGGGCCCAGGGCTTCTCGGCGGCGTGGCGGTGCGTCCAGCTCACGACGACGGCGCACTCCACGAGCCGGGAGAGGACCGTGGCCGCCGCGGCGCCCACCACGCCCAGCGCCGGCGCGCCGAGCTTGCCGAAGATGAGGATATAGTTGAAGACCAGGTTCACGCACACGGCCGCGATGCCCGCCTTCATGGGCAGCACGGTCTCGCCCGTCTCGCGCAGCGTGCCGGCGTAGACCTGGGTGAGTGCGAAGGGCAGCATCTGCAGCAGCATCACCGAGAGATACTCCCTGCCGTGGCGCAGCGTCGCCTGCAGGTCCAGCGCCTCCTCCCCCTCGTGGAGGAAGAGTCCGATCAGCCTGTCGCCCCGCGCGAGGAACACCGCGCCGAAGAGCAGCACGGTCACCAGACCGATCCAAAGCTTCGTGCGCAGCGTGTGCCGGATGCCCTCCGTGTCGCCCTTGCCGTAAAACTGGGCGGTCAGGATCCCCGCGCCGGAGAGGCCGCCGAAGATGCACACGAAGAAGACGAAGAACAACTGGTTGACGATAGCCACGCCGGACATGGACTCCGTCCCGACCTGACCGACCATCACGTTGTCCAGGAGGCTGACGAAATTCGTTATGACGTTTTGGATCAGGATGGGGACCATGACGGCAAACAGCTTGCGGTAGAACGCCCGGTCGCCCACGAATTTGCGCAGATTCATTTCGCACCTCGCACCCGATCCCGCGAACGCGCGGGACCGGCCCCGCCGCATGTACGCGGCGGACCAGGGTATTGTACACGAGACGCGCGCAAAAAGCAAGCCGCGGGTCTCTGCCCCCGCGGCCTGCCCTTTCCGCGCAGCGTACGCCGTCAGTTCAGCGCCGTCAGAAAAAAGTCCTCCGCGCCGAAGTTGCCGGATTTCAGCGCCAGGCTCAGCGCCGGCTCCTCCACCGGCGCCATGCGCGGTACGCCCGGCGCCACGTCCTCCAGGATCTCGAACGCGTCGTACCCGAGCGAGAGCATCACCCGGCCGGAGGTCTCCCCTCCCGCAACGACGATGTGCGTGCAGCCGCGTTCGGCCGCGTCCCGCGCGAGCTCGCCCATGCTCTCCTCCAGCACCGCGGAGACGCGCTCGGCGCCCAGGCGCTGGTTGCGCTCCACCTGCTCGGCGCTGTCGGAGGAATAGAACAGCACGTCTCCCGCCGCCTGTGCGAAGACCTCGCTCAGTCCACGCGCCGTCTGCCGTCCGTCGAGGAGCGCCAGCGGCTCGACCTTGACGGCCAGGCCGCCCGCTTCGACGTAGCGGCGGATCTGCCTCTGCGTCATCTCCGAGCAGCTCCCCGCGAGCAGCAGCCG
>JAFUUR010000153.1 GCA_017477695.1 Oscillospiraceae bacterium
CGTACTCGAACTGCTCGCGCAGGAGCTGGTAGCGCGGGGCGACGATGGTCACGCCGAAGGCGTCCCAGCCCATGTAGCGCCAGCCCTCGGTCGTGGGGTCCACACAGGTGGTGTTGATCTCACAGTTGGGGTGGCGGCGGTGGTATTCCTGCACCTGCTTTTCCGAGATGGGCGAGATGCTGCCCACCCAGAGCCGCTCCAGATCCAGGTCGTAGATGGGGGAGATATCGCGCAGCGCGAGGCAGTAGCAGATGTTCAGATGCTTGAGGTTCTTGAGCTGGGAGAGGGGCCGCAGATCGCTGCAGGCACCGGTCTGCATCTCGAGGTATTCGAGATTGGGGCAGCTCGCCAGGGGCCGCGCGTCGGTCCACTGGTTCATCGCCAGCACCGCGACCTCCAGATCCGGCATGTAGTAGATGAAGGAGATATCCTCCAGATCCAGATTGTGGCCGACGTCCAGATACTTCACCTTCGTGCAGTATTTGAGCGACTGGGTGTTCGCGCTCGTGAGATTGCCGCCGCGGTCGGGGTTGGAGGCGAGGATGCGCTCCGTGTCCGTGCGGGCGGTGTAACGGTTGCCGAACCAGATGCGCCAGACCACCGTGGCGTTGGGCAGAGAGTCGCGGATGTCGGCCATGTGCTCGTCGTCCACGCCGCAGAAGTCCATGTCCAGATAATTGAGCTTGGGCATGCACGCGGCGATCTTCTTGACGAGGGCGCCCTGATCGGCGATCTCGATGTGGTTGAGATCCATCTTCTTGCTCTGCAGGGAGAAGGCCTTGTCGTAGAGGACGAAAACGTACTCAAAGGTCGCCTGGGGCGCGGCGGCCTCCATGGCGGCGATCTCCTCCCAGGAGATGCGGCCGGCCTCGGCGTCGCCCCGGCCGAGCTGCACCGTCTGCAGCTGCTGCATGTACGGCAGCCAGGCGAGCAGGTCCGTCACGTCCTCCGTCTCGCTCAGATCGAGCTCCTCGGCGTCGAGCGTGTAGGCCGTTTCGCCGATGCGCAGCTCGTAGGGGAAAACGATCTGCGGGAAATTCGTCTGGAGCTGGCGCAGGGTGTCCGGCGTCGGCCCGCCGCTGCGCATGCTGCCGAGGTCCACGGTCTGCAGCGCGGGCAGGTAGGCGAAGTAGGTGGAGGCCTCCTGCACGGCGAGCCCGTCCAGCCCGGAGAGGTCGAGCGCGGTCACGTCGTTGTCGACGACGGTCCCGTCGGGCAGCTCCACCGTGTAACGCACGTCGACCTGGGGGTTGCGCGCCATCCAGTCGAGGATCTCGTCGTAGCAGGTGCTGCCGCTCAGATCGAGCTTTTTGAGCGAGCTGTAGCCGGTGAGCTTGTAGAATTCGTTGGCCTCCAGCACCAGCGAAAGCTCCGTGACGCCGGAATTGTCCGGTACGGGCTCCTTTTCGCCGGCGCCGCAGCCGCCCAGCAGCAGCGCCCACAGCAGGAGCAGAGGCAGGATATGGATGATTTTTCTGCGTTTAACCATGTACGGGCCTCCGAAGAGGATGAGTCGCGTCAGTACGCGCTTTCGTAGAGGATCTCTCCGGGAGGATCGTCAAGCTTGTCGGGGATGATGGTCTCGGGGATCTCAAAGTCCTCGTCGAGGAAGGAGGTGTCAAGCACGCGGGTGTTGACCGGTGCCACGTCCGGGTCGTGGGGGTTGTACTTCGGGTCGTTCCAGGAGAAGGCGTAGGCCTGGTCCTGCAGATTGTACTGGAAGGCCTTGAACACGACCTTCCACCAGCCGAGCGGGCGCTGGGCGGGGAAAACGCCGGTGTTGGAGTAATACTGCCAGTCGGCCGCGAGGTACTGCTGGTAGCACTTCCAGTACTCCATCACGTAGCCCTCGGTTTTGGCGGCACCCTGCTCTTTGCCGGTGGGAACGGTGGTGTTGACTTCACACTTCGGGTGGAGGCGGCGCATCTCAGCCACTTGCTCAGCAGGCACCGGATCACCTACGCCCAGCCACAACCGGCGCAATTCCAGATCGTAGAGCGGGCTGATGTCGTGCACGCCCTCGTTGGTGCCGACGTTCAGATGGCGCAGCTCCTTGCACTCGGCCAGCGGGCTCAGATCGCTGAGCCTGCAGTTGCCGGCCTCCATGTATTTCAGGTGCGTGCAGCTGGCAAAGGGAGAGAGATCGCTGATGCCCGTCATGGAGATGACGACGATCTCCAGATCCGGCATGGAGCGGACGAAATTAAAGTCATAAATCTCCGAATTGTGGCCCAGATCCAAATAGCGGACCTTGGTGCAGTATTTCAACTGGTCGCCCACGCTGTCGTAGAGGGTGCCGCCCTTGGAGGGCTTGGAGGCCAGAATCGAGGTCACGTTGGTGCGCACGGAGTAGTCGCTGCCGAACCAGATCCGCCAGACGACGTCCACGTCGGGGTTCTCATCGCGGATGACGGCCATGTTCTCGTTGGACACGTTGCAGAAGTCCATATCCAGCACCTTGCAGCCGGTCATGTAGGGCATGATCTCCCGCACGGCGGCGCCCTGGTCGTTCATGGTGATGTGGTTGAAGTCGAGCATCTCGTCGGAGAGGTTCAGATCCTTCCCCCAGAGGCTGAAGGCGTAGTCTACCTTGGCTTCGGGGCAGGCGGACTCAATGAGGCCGATGTCCTCCCAGGTGAGGTCGGTGTCCGCGGCGGAGCCGAGGGAAATGGTCTTGACGTTCGCCAGCAGCGCAAGCGTCGCCGTGGCGTCGCTCACGTCGTCATGGCGCAGGCTGCGCAGATCCAGCGTCTCGACCGCGGGGTCGATCTCTTCGCCCAGCAGGGTCAGCGCGCCGGTGATGGCGGCCTCGGGGAAGGCCTCCCGCAGCGCGGCGATCTGCGCACCGGTGAACGAGGCCAGCTTATCGCCGCTGCCGAGATCGAAGTCCTTGAGGCCGGGCACGTGCTGCAGCAGCGCAAGCGTCGCCTCCGCCTGGTCGGCGGTCAGCCCGGAGAGGTCGGCGGCTGTCGCGTCGTCGTCGAGCACGACGCCGTTGGGCAGCGTCACACTGTACCGCACTGCGACGTCGGGGTGCGCCTCGGCCCAGGCGAGGACCTCCTCGAGATCGGCGCTGCCGCGCAGATCCGCGCTCTTGAGCGCCGCAAAGCGATCGAGCAGGGCTGTCTCCCCGGCCTGCAGTGCGAGCGTCAGCTCCTCCGCGTCCTCCGGGAAGCTGCCCGCGGCGAACTCCACCTTGGGCGTGCCGATGGAGAAGGCGGGAAGCGAAGGCCCTCCGCTGCTGCTGGCCGCGGAAGTCTCTCCCCTGGCCTGCATGAACGGAGAGAAGGCGCACAGCACCAGAAACACGATGTACGCCAAACTGAAAAGAATGGTAATGATACGCTTGAAAACTTTCATCTTCCGGCCCCCTAACGATAACGAGGCGCCCACACAGAGATAAACTGCGTCGGCAGGGCGGGACCCTGCCGGAGGCAGGCGCGCGGCGCTGCGCGCACACCCCGAACGGCTCGCGGATCACGCGGTCTCTCCCCGGCGGGCGTTTGCGCCGAGGGCGGGCATTTGCCCGGACGCGTCCGCCATTGGCGGACACGCAGACGCGAAATGGTAACAAATTAAATTATAACATCGGCCATTCGGTTTTGCAAGACGAAGAATGAGAGAAAACGGGCAAGCTCACGGTTGACAGCGCCGCGGCCGTAGGGTATAATCCCCATGTCCTATTTTTAACATAGGAATTCCAGCTGCAGGGGAGTGGAGCGCATCATGCACAGCGATCGCCGATGTACGCCTTTTCGCATAGGATAAGGAACGAAACGAAAAGGAGACATCTGCATGTTCAAAGATCTGCGCGAGACGATCGAAGCGTATAAGGCGCGCGACCCCGCGGCCCGCACCACGATGGAGGTGCTGCTGCTCTATCCCGGCATCAAGGCCGTCAGAAGCCACCGCCGGGCCCACTGGTGCTACGAGCACGACCTGAAATTCCTGGCCCGCCTTATCTCGCAGGCCAGCCGCCGCCGTACCGGCATCGAGATCCACCCAGGCGCGAAGATCGGCAAGCGCCTGGTGATCGACCATGGCATGGGCATCGTCATCGGCGAGACCGCCGAGATCGGGGACGACTGCCTCATCTACCACGGCGTGACGCTCGGCGGCACCGGCAAGGACGTCGGCAAGCGCCATCCGACCATCGGCGACAACGTGCTGATCAGCACCGGCGCGAAGGTGCTCGGGCCGATCACCGTCGGCAGCAACAGCCGCGTCGCGGCCAACGCCGTGGTGCTCAACGCCATCCCGGAAAACAGCACCGCCGTCGGCATCCCGGCAAGGATCGTCACTGTCGACGGGCACAAGGTGGACTACGTGGGCGAGGTCGATCAGGTCAACGTGGTCGACCCGGTCAGTGCGGAGCTGGCCGCGCTGCGCGAGGATCTTGCCAAGCTCAAGCGGCGCGAGAGCGAGCTGGAGACCGAGGGCACGGACAGTTGGATCATATGACGCGAACCGAAAAAGCGGGGCCGCTGCGAAGCGGTCCCGCTTTTTTCCGGGCGCTGAAAAAAAGAATACCATTTCCGTTGGTTTTCTGATATGATAGGGGACGATCCTGCGGAAAGGACGCGCACAGCCTATGAAAAAAGTCCTGTGTTTCGGTTCGCTGAACATCGATTATACTTACGCCGTCCCCCATCTCGTGCAGCCGGGGGAGACGCTGGCCGCGGCCGGGCGGCAGATCTTCTCGGGCGGCAAGGGGCTGAACCAGTCCGTGGCGCTCGCGCGCGCGGGGCTGGACGTGAGCCTGGCCGGCGCTGTCGGAGAGGACGGGCGCTTCCTGCTCGAGGAGCTGGCGGCCGCCGGGGTGGACGCGGGCCTCGTCCGGGTCCTGCCGGACGTGTGCACCGGGCACGCCGTCATCCAGGCCGATCCGGCGGGGAACAACTGCATCCTCGTCTACGGCGGGGCCAACCGCCGCACCACGCGCGCCTATGCCGATGAGGTGCTCGCCGCCTTCGGCGCGGGGGACGTGCTGGTGCTGCAGAACGGGATCAACGAGCTCGCGCATATCCTGCGCGCGGCGAAGGAGAAGGGCATGCTCGTGGCGTTCACGCCCGCGCCCATGACGGCGGAGGTGCGCAGTCTGCCGCTGCGCTGCGTGGACTATCTCTTCCTCAACGAGGTGGAAGGCGGGCAACTGCTCGACGGACAGATCGACCCGGAAGCGGAGCCGCTGCGCGCCGCGCGTGAGCTCCGGCGCCGTTATACGGACGCGGCCGTCCTGCTGACGCTCGGCGAGCGGGGCTCGGTCTACGCCGGGGCGGACGGAGAGTATACCCAGGCGGCCGTCCCGGTCCGCGCGGTCGACACCACCGGCGCGGGGGACACCTATATGGGCTACTTCCTGGCGGGCCTGTTCGAGGGCTTCGCCGTACAGAAGGCGATGCGCTTCGCCTCACAGGCCGCGGCGATCGCCGTGACCAGGCCGGGCGCCTCTCCGGCGATCCCGACGCGCGCGGAGGTCCGGGCGGCGGGGGCCGATTAAAGCGAAAACGACAGAAGGACAGCCGGGGCGTGCAACGCACGCCCCCGCGGTCCTTTTTGCGATTTTTCTGCCGGCAGGTAAAGAGGATGACCTGCCGTTCCTTGGAGATCTCCTTGAGCAGCTCCATGGCCTGGGCAAAGCGCGTTTCGTCCAGGTTCACGAGCGCGTCGTCGATGATGAGCGGGCAGGGCTCGCCGTCCGGCAGCGCCAGCTCGCACACGGCCAGGCGCACCGCGAGATACATGAGATCCAGGGTGCCCGCGCTGAGATACTCGGCGCTGCGGGCCACCGCGTCGTCCCGCGTGCGGGTGCGGGCGGTGAAGTCCCGGTTGATGAACACGTCCTCGTAGCGGCCGCCGGTGACCATGGACATGTACTGCGCGGCCACGCGGCCGAGCTCCGGCGAGAAACGGCTCTGCAGCTCCGCGTCCGCATCGCGCAGCGCGTCGACGGCCACGGCGATGGCGTCGTATTCGGCCTGGATCTGCTCGTGCAGCTCGCGCATGCAGCTCAGACTGCTGGAGAGGACGAGCGGGTCGCCCATGGCGGACAGGCGCCCGTTGAGGTTCGCGATCTGCGCGGCGAGGCGCTCGGCGTCGGCCCGGGCGGCGGTGAGCTTCCGGCTCAGCCGCGCGGCCTCGGAATTGCCGCCGGTGAAGTCCAGCTCGGCGATGGCGCCCTCCTCCAGCTTGTTCTGCTGCGCGCGGACGGACTCGTAGCGACGGCGGCTCTCCAGTTCGTCCCGCTCGGCGGCGGAGACGGCTTCATCGCGCCGGCGATAGTCCTCCAGCACGGCGCGGATCCCGCCGGTGTCGGCCGCGCCGTAGCGCTTGAGGATCAGCCGCTGCTGCTCCTGCGCCCCGGCCGCGGCCTGGCGCACCTTGGAATAACGCAGCATCAGCACGATGGCGGCCACGCACAGCAGGCCCGCCGCGAGGATCGCCGGGAGGAACTGCGTCGAGGTATAGACCACGGCGCCCACGAGTGCCAGCGCAAAGCAGAGGATCGCGGGCAGCAGCGCGCGGCTGGTCTGCCGCTCGGCGCCCAGCGCCTCGTATTCGTCCAGATCCTCCCGCACCTGCGCCTCCAGCGCCTCGCGCGGCCGGTCGCCGAAGCGGGTCTCGCGCAGCTCCTGCCGACGCAGGGCGAGAGCCTCCACGGCGGCGTC
>JAFUUR010000154.1 GCA_017477695.1 Oscillospiraceae bacterium
ACAAAATGAAGAAAGTAATGGCTCTGCTTCTTGCTCTCGTCATGGTGTTCGCTCTGGCCGCCTGCGGTTCTTCTGCCGCGGCCCCTGCCGCCAGCACCGCGACCGAGGCCCCCGCTGCCGCCGCCGAGACCACGACCGAGGCCGTCACCGAACAGGCTGACGCCGCCGAGGAGGATGCCGGCTTTGAAGAGATCCCCATCTTCGAGGATGAGGAGGCCGGTTTCATCAACGTCAACGCCGTGTACTTCCAGCCCGTCCCCATGGAGGGTGACCAGAGCATCGGCATCGAAGGCTTCAACATGCACATCGAGGCTGACGTCTCCGCGATGGAGAACGACCTTGGCTACGGCGTGGGCGACTGGATCCCCTACCTGACCATCGACTACAAGATCACCAATGAAGACACCGGCGATGTGGCTGCCGAGGGCACCTTCATGCACATGGCCGCTTCCGACGGTCCTCACTACGGCGCCAACATCAACCTGCCCGACGCCGGCACCTACACCATCGATTTCGCGATCCACAGCCCCGCTGAGGAAGGCTACCTCATCCACAGCGACGCCGAGACCGGCCCGGGCGGCCTGCTCGACGACGTGTGGGGCGACGGTCCTCTGACCGTGCACTTCGAGGGCTGGGACTACATCCCCCAGGAGTGGTGATCCCTCTCTGAGCACAGCTCATATCGTCTGACTGAAGGTCAGGCAAATACGCGGTAACTGAGTACGCGGCAGGCTGAAGCTGCACAAAACGCAGCTTCAGCATGTCGCGGCTTTGCGCGATTAGCGCGCTGCGGCCGCAGCAGTGCTTTACAGCCGGACGGACGCGCTGTAAGGCAGTTCTCTGGCCACAGAAAGAGAAAAAGAGGTACCTGCTTATGCTCAAATATCTGATCGCGGTCTCCCAGGATCTGATCGTTGCAGCGATCCTGTCGGGCCTGCTCTACGCGCTCGTGGATCGAAGCTATGACGCTTTGGGCCGCAAATGCATGCACGTCGGTCTTCTGGCGGGCGCGCTGGCGGCGGCCGTCATGTCCTACTTGAAGAACGCCACGAGCCTTGTACATACGGGCGTATGGAACATGCGCATCTTCATCACCGCCACGGCGGCGCTGATCCTGCTCACCGTCTTCACCGTGCCGGCCGTCAAAAGGAAGGCGCCGGAAGCGGCAAAATGGGTCGTGTGCATCTCCGCGGCGCTGATCGCGGCTCTGCTGCTGTTCTATGAACTGCCGGACGTGTACGCCTACCCCTACTCCTTCCGGAAATACAACAGCTATTCGGTCTTCTCCACCGAGTACCTGTTCCGCTTCATCGGCTTCCTGGGCGGCCTGGTGCTGGCGCTCCTGGTCTTCTTCGCCGCCCGGTATACCTCCATGCGGAGCAAAGAGAAGGCTGCCGCGGCCGTTACCTTCGCGGCCCTCGGCGTCAACGCCGCGGAGCAGATCTGCAAGACGCTCTCCACGATGCTGACCCGCCGCATGATCAAGTCCACGCGCGCGCTCTTCTCCCTCGTCAAGTTCACCAGCAACCACAGCAGCCTGTTCATCTATCTGAGCCTGCTCCTGGTGGCCGTGCTGGCGGGCATCCTGCTGGCGCGCAGCTTCCGCGTGAACGAGCCCTACGGCAACCCCGCGCAGCGGCGCCGCATCATTGCGAACTGGCGCAGCAACCGCCGCTGGGCGAGCCTGCTGCTCGTCTGCTGCCTGCTGATGGTACTCAACATGACCGTGTTTTACGCCCTGGACAACAAGCCCGTTGTGCTCTCCGAAGCGGAGGAATACGCGATCGAGAACGGAAGCATCTACGTGTCGCTCGCGCAGGTGGAGGACGGGCATCTGCACCGCTTCGCCTACACGACGGAAAACGGCGTGGAGACCCGCTTCATCGTGATCAAGAAGCCCAACTCCTCGGCCTACGGCATCGGCCTGGACGCCTGTGATATCTGCGGCGAGACCGGTTACTACGAGCGCGACGGTCAGGTGGTCTGCAAGCTGTGCGACGTGGTGATGAACATCAACACCATCGGCTTCCAGGGGGGCTGCAATCCCATCCCCATCGACTACCGGATCTCCGAGGGCTATATCATCGTCCCCATCTCCACGCTGGTGGACCATGAAAAAGCGTTCCGCTGAGGGAGGGAGAGCAGTATGTTTTTCAGAATGATCCGCGGAGCCTTTACCCGTCAGCGGGGAAAGATGCTCATGATCGCACTTACCATCGCGCTGGGCGCCTCTCTGGCCACGGCCATGCTCAACGTCATGTTCGACGTGGGAGACAAGGTGGCCCAGGAACTGAAGACCTACGGCGCCAACATCACGGTAGTTCCCAAGGCGGCCTCCGTGCTGGATAACCTCTACGAGGTGGAGGGCGGCGACGCCGCGGAGGGCGCCTACCTGCGGGAGGATGAGCTCGGCAAGATCAAGACCATTTTCTGGGCCTTCAACATCGTCGACTACGCGCCCTTTATCGACACGGACGCGAGCCTTGCCGACGGCAGGGAGGTCAACGTTGTGGGCACCTGGTTCAATCACTACATGGCCTTGCCGACCGGTGAAACGCTGAATACCGGCGTGCAGAACCTGCGTACCTGGTGGGACATTACCGAGGGCCGCTGGCTGGATGAGAGCCAGCCGGATGACGCGAATGCCTGCATGGTGGGCGCGTCCGTGGCCGCGGCGGCAGGGATCCGCGCGGGTGACAGCATCCGCCTGCAGGGGCCTCGCGCCGGCACGACGCTGACCGTCGTCGGCGTGTACGACTCCGGTGACAGCGCGGACGATCAGATCTACGCGCCTCTGGCCCAGGTGCAGAAGCTGTCCAACACGGCCGGCTGTGTCAGCAGCATCGAGGTCAGCGCGCTGACCACCCCGGACAACGAGCTGGCGCTTCGCGCCGCAAAGGACCCCAAGTCCCTGTCGGCCAGCCAGTATGAGACCTGGTACTGCACCGCCTACGTCAGCTCCATCTGCTTCCAGATTCAGGAGGTCATCACCGACGCCGTGGCCTCTCCCGTCCGCCAGGTGGCGGACTCCGAGGGCGCCATCATGGAGAAAACGCAGTTGCTGATGATCCTCATCACCATCCTGGCCCTGGTGGGCTCGGGACTGGGCATCTCCAACCTGGTCACGGCGAGCGTCATGGAGCGCAGCAACGAGATCGGTCTGATGAAGGCCATCGGCGCCAACGACCGGGCTATCACGGGCCTGGTGCTGACGGAGATCGTGATCGTGGGCATCGTCGGCGCGGTGATCGGCTATTTTGCAGGCTTCGGCTTCGCGCAGATCATCGGCCACAGCGTGTTCGGCTCCGCCATCGAGATGAAGGCCATGGTCATCCCCATCGTTGCGGTGCTGGTGGTGGTCGTCACGCTGGTGGGCAGCATCCCCGCGGTGCGCACCCTGCTGCGTCTGGACCCGACCGTGGTCCTGCACGGGCGTTAAAGGAGGCGGCGAGATGACAAAACGCAAGATGTTTTTCCGGATGATCACGGCCTCGCTGGTCCGGCGCCGCTCCCGCATGCTGGTGGCCCTGCTGGCCATTGCCGTGGGCGCGACGATCCTCTCGGGGCTGGTGACCATCTATTACGACGTGCCCAGGCAGATGGGCGCGGAATTCCGCAACTACGGCGCCAACATGATCCTGCTGCCGGAGGGCAGCGGCGCCTTCGACAATGCCGAGGTAGACGCGGCGCTGAGCAAGATCCCGGCCGCCAGCGTGGTGGGCGTGGCGCCCTATCGCTATGAAAGCGTCACCATCAACGAGCAGCCCATCGTGGCCGCGGGCACCCATATGGACGGGGCCAGGGCGGCCAGTCCGTACTGGTATATCGACGGAGAATGGCCCGCAGCCTCCGGCGAGCTGCTGCTGGGGAAAGAGATCGCCGAGAAGCTGAGCACCAAGCTGGGCGCGGAGCTGAACGTGCGTTACGCCCTCACGGAGGAAGATGAAGACCACAGCGACCTCTTCGTCAAGGAAAACAGCCGAAAGATGATCGTAGCGGGCATCCTGGAAACGGGCGGCTCGGAGGAAGAATACATCTACATGGCCATGGAAGACCTGGAGGCTTTGACCGAGAGCGCCGGAGAACTGGACGTGGCGGAGCTGTCCGTTTCCGGCTCACAGGCGGAGCTGCAGGGTTATGCCGACAGCATCAACGCCTCGCTGGACGGCGTCACGGCGCGCTTGGTCAAACGCGTGACCCAGTCCGAATCCACGGTGCTGACCAAGCTGCAGGCCCTGGTTTTGCTGGTGACGGTGATCGTCCTGGCTCTGACGATGATCTGCGTGGCTACCACCATGACCGCCGTGGTCACCGAGCGCCGCCGCGAGATCGGCCTGCGCAAGGCCCTGGGCGCCTCTGACGCCAGTATCATCTGGGAGTTTATGGGGGAGGGCCTGCTGCTGGGCCTGGTCGGCGGCCTGCTGGGCGCCTGCCTGGGCTTCGCCTTCGCGCAGGCGGTGAGTGTGAACGTGTTCTCCAACTCGATCGCGTTCCGCCCCCTGCTTCTGCCCATTACCATCATCGTGTCCATTCTGGTGACCGGCCTTGCCTGCATCCTGCCGGTGCGAAGCGCCACCGATATCGACCCCGCCCTTGTCCTGAAGGGTGAATAAGGAGGAGAAAATATGAGTCTGTTAGAGCTGAAAGACGTTTCCAAGATCTACGGCGATCTCCACGCCCTGGATAAGATCAATCTGAAGGTGGATACCGGCGAGTGGGTGGCCATCATGGGCCCCTCCGGCTCCGGCAAGAGCACCATGATGAACATCATCGGCTGCATGGACAAGCCCACCAGCGGCGAGGTGCTGCTCGACGGGGTGGATATCTCCAGGGAGAGCGCAAAAAGCCTGACCCGTATCCGCCGGGACAAGATCGGCCTGATCTTCCAGCAATTCCACCTGGTCAACTATCTGACCGCCGTGGAGAATGTGATGATGGCGCAGTATTACCACAGCGTTCCCGACGAGAAGGAGGCCCTGCGGGCCCTGGCGCGGGTGGGCCTGGCCGACCGTGCCAAGCACTTGCCCAGCCAGCTTTCCGGCGGCGAGCAGCAGCGCGTGTGCATCGCCCGCGCGCTGATCAACTACCCGGAGCTGCTGCTGGCGGACGAGCCCACCGGCAACCTGGACGAGGCCAATGAGAACGTCGTGCTGGACATTTTCAGCCAGCTGCACAAGGAGGGGACCACACTCGTCGTGGTCACCCACGACCCGGAGGTGGCTGAGGTCGCACAGCGTACCGTTACGCTGGGACACGGAAAGATCATCAGCGATAAGCTCAACGAGGGCTTCAAGGAGTAAAGGCGTGGAAAAGAAAACCTCCGGAATTTCGGTCATGGACGTCGTCCTGCTGGTGTTGAGCCTGGCTTTTTTCCTGGGCGTCCTGTTCGTGTTTGATCCCTGCGGTCCCAAAGAGGACGGCGGCTGGATGACCTGCCACTGGGCGGGCCGTGCGGTCTCCGGCGTGGCCGGGGCTGTCGCGGTGACGGCGCTGATCCATTTCTTCGCCGGAGACGGCCGCGTGAAAATGGGGCTTGACCTGGCGATCCTGCCCATGGCGCTGCTGGCGGCGCTGATCCCGGGCAGGCTGATCGGCCTTTGCATGATGGCCGATATGCGCTGCCGCTCGGTCATGGCACCCGCTGTCACCGTGTTTTCCGTATTGCTGATCGCCGCGGCGGTCATCGACCTGTTGATACGCAGAAAGAGCTTATGAGATTTGCAAGTACCTTGGCCTTGAAGAACATAAAACGCAAGCCCGGCCGCAGCGTCATCATGATCCTGCTGGCGGCGTTCCTGGCGTTCTCCATCTTCGCAGGCTCCCTGGTGGTGCTGAGCTTACGCAACGGCCTCGCCAGCTACGAGGCCCGCCTGGGGGCGGACGTTGTGGTGGTTCCCTATGAGGCGCAGACCAAGGGTGCGCTGGAGTCGATCCTGCTGCAGGGGATCCCCGGTTACTTTTACATGGACGAGAGCGCTATGGAGAAGATCCGCGGCATGGAGGGTGTGGAGATCGCCACGCCGCAGTTCTACCTGGCGTCGGCCAAGGCGGGCTGCTGCTCGGTGGCCCTGCAGTTGATCGGCTTCGACCCGGAAACGGATTTCACCATCCAGCCATGGATCCAGGAGAGCTATTCCGGCACCGTCGGTTACGGGGACGTGATCGTGGGAAATCACGTGTCTCTGCCCCTGAACCACAGCTTGACCTTCTATAACCAGGAGCTGCGTGTGGTGGCCCAACTGGACGAGACCGGCACGGGCCTGGATAACGCCGTATATGCCAGCATGGATACCGTGCGGGACGTGATCAAAAACGCAGAGTCTCTGGGCTTTCGTTATCTCGGCAAGGTCAGCGCCGACAAGGCCATCTCCTCCGTGATGGTGAAGGTGGCCGACGGCTACAGCACGGAGGCCGTGATGAACGATATCAACGTCCACGTGCGTAAGGTGGAGGCGACCCAATCCAAAAGCATGATCAGCAGTATTGCCGCGGGATTGAGCAACGTCTCCCGCATCATCACGCTGCTGACGGTCATGATCTGGATCCTGGCGATCGTTATTCTGGCGGTGGTCTTCGTGCTGATCGCCAATGAACGCAAAAAGGAATTCGCCATTCTGCGCATCGTGGGCGCTTCCCGGCAGATGCTCTCCCGTATGCTGCTGACGGAGTCCGCGCTGATCAGCGCGGTCGGCTCCGTGCTGGGCGTAGGACTTGCCGCTCTGGTGGCCTTTCCCTTTACGGATCTCATCCGCACCCGGCTGAATCTGCCCTACCTGCTGCCCGACGCCGGCACCGTCGCGGCGCTGGTCCTGGGGGCCCTGCTGGCCTCCGTTTTGGCCGGCTCGCTGAGCTCCGCAGTCTCGGCCCGGAAGCTCAGCCGCAATGACGCCGGACTCGTCTTGAGGGAGGGCGCGTGAATGGAACTTCGTGCGGAAAACGTCAGCAGACGTTTCTTTCGGAACAGCGGCCAGGCGAACTATTTCTATGCCGTCAAGGACGCTGCGCTTCTGCTCACAAGCGGCAGTCTCACGGAGATCACCGGCCGCTCAGGCAGCGGGAAGAGCACACTTCTTAATATCCTGGCCGGACTTCTCGAGCCCACCGAGGGCCGCGTGTTCCTGGACCGGGTAGACCTGTACAGCATGGCGGACGGGCCCAGATCCGAACTGCGCAGCCGCTGCATCGGGGTGGTGCCCCAAGGGCAGACGGGCCTGCACAGTCTGACGGTATTGGAAAACGTAAAGCTGCCCTGCCTGCTGTACGGCGAGAAGCTTTCCGACGCAAGCGCGCTGGAGCTTCTGGAGAAGGTGGGCATCGCAGACTTGAAGGACGTGTATCCCAATGAGCTTTCCGGCGGGGAGATGCGGCGCCTGGCGATCGCCCGTGCGCTCGTCAAGAAGCCGGCTATCCTGTTGGCGGACGAGCCCACAGGCGATCTGGACGACGAGAATACGCAGAAGATCCTGCGGCTGCTGCGGCAGGAGGCTGACGAGGGTACGGCGGTCCTGCTGGTGACCCACGAGCGGGAGGCCGCCGCTTACGCGGATCGGCTCTACCGCATGGACGGCGGTATCCTGGCGGAAGCGTCGGCGCAATGAGCCGAGACGCATAAACAAAGCAAAGGCGGCAAAGGAGTGATGTGCGCGTGCGGGAACAGAAGATCAAGGAATATCTGAGGACCATTTACGTGCTGCAGATGAACGGCGTCGTACGCGGCGCCTACGTGGCGCGCGAGATGAACGTGACCAAGCCCACGGTCTCCGTGGCGCTGCGGAGCCTGGTGGAGGACGGTTATCTGATCATGGAGCCGGACCATTCGGTCAGGCTGACGGAGTTGGGCAGAGGTCTGGGACACGAGGCCATGCGGGAGACAGTGGACAAGGGCCGGGATTATCATCATATCGTCAAAAGCCTGGAGGAAGATAAGCTGGATCCGGAGGCCGCCCGGGAAGCCTTGGCCAGGCAGAGACTGCGCTGGCTGCAAAAGGAAAGGGCGGAGGATATCCTGGAGGCGATCTGGATCCTGAGCAAGCGCTATTACTGTGTGCGCGGCGTGGACGTGGCGCACTATCTGAAGCGGCCCGTCAGTACCATCCGCAGTAAGCTCAAGCGCTTGGAGCACAACCAGTACGTGGTCTGCGGAGAGGACGGCGTGGCGGAACTGACCGACGCCGGTCTGGAGGCCGCAAGGTTGAGCTATGAGGGACACGCGGCGCTGCGGCAGCGACTGCAGGCAGAGGGCCTGTCCGCAGACGATGCGGAGCAGGAAGCCTGTACCGCCAAGGAACGGCCCTGAGAAGGCGGCAGTCGCCGACCGCTGGAAACAAGAAAATGGACCCCGAATCACCGTTGTATGGTGGTTCGGGGTCCGTTTTCGTTTTAGTCTTTCAGGATCCGGTAGGGCTTGAGCAGGGGAGCGACGACTTGTTGGAGAAAGGCGTCACACCAGCCCATGACGTCAAAGCTGTCGGCGAACTTACAGTGATAAATGGTCGAGCCCTGCATGGAGAACACCAGCGCTTTGGTCAGCGTGTCGATCGGCGTGTCCGGCTTGAGCTGTCCCCCGGCGAGGGCCGTTTCAAACAGGCGCCGCATCAGCGCGATGCCCTTTTCCATGTGCGACATATCCGCGCCGTTTCCCCCGCTGGCGGCGCTCTGCGTATAGGCGCGCAGAGCCTGCCGGGCAAAGTGCAGATTATAGGCGTTCACGTCCTGATACCAGCTTGTGATAAACCAGGAAAGGCTCTTCTCCAACGCATCATGCTCGTGCTTGCCCAACTGCTTCTCCAAATCGTCATAGATCACCGAGCAGAGATAAGCCGTCAGGTCGTCCTTGCTCTTGAAGTGATGGTAGAATGTCCCTTTGGCTACGCCGCATGCGGCCACGATGGTGTCTACACTGACGTTGTCATATCCGTGCTCTCCGATCAACCGCCGGGCGGTATCGATCAATTTCTGCCTGGTTTCCTCCGCTTGTATCTGGCGCTGTGTCATGGAATTGCTCCGTTTCTTAGTGTTTCTGATTCATTAAAACATAGGTGAGGGAAAAAGTCAAATCGCATTCCGGAAAAACAAAGCGAATTACATGTAAAAACATGTTGCTTTCTTGTGTAAAAAAGTGTAGACTGACTATAGGTCGGTGACTTTTAGTCAATATATACGGAAATATAAAATGAGGAGGAATGACCCTATGGCTGTAGACCCCAAAAAGGCCGCGGACGGCTATCCGTTTGTGAATGAGGACTGTATTCACTGCGGGCTGTGTGCGCGCAACTGTCCTGTGGGTGCCATCACAGTGGATCGGGAGAGCAAGTCCTGGAGCATTGAGAAATCCCAGTGTATCCTCTGCGGCACCTGCGCGGCGAAATGTCCCAAGAAGGCCATTACCATGGACAAGAATGCCAAGCGCTCCGGCGCCGCGGCGGCAAAGAAGGCCTTCGCCCTGCCCATTCAAGTGCCCAGATCCAAAGGCGTGCTGGTAGTCAACGACAAGATGTGCGCCGGCTGCATGTCCTGCATGTACGCCTGCTCTCTGCACAAGGAGGGCGTGGCGGCGCCGCATCTGTCCCGCATCCGCGTGGAGAACTATGACTTCGACGCCTGGGACAATACCGCAAAGCCCTGTCTGCAGTGCACCGACCCACAGTGCATGCGTTACTGTCCCTGCAACGCCATCTACGTGGACAAGAAGACCGGCGCACGAGTCATCAACGAGGAGCTGTGCATCGGCTGCCAGGAGTGCATCCGGCACTGTCCCTTCACCCCGTCCCGCATCCGCTTTGACGACGTGAAGCTCAAGGCCATCAAGTGCGATCTGTGCGGCGGCGACCCGGAGTGCGTCAAGTCCTGTCCTTTCGGCGCGCTCAAGTACTACACCAACGAGGACGGCGTAGAGACCGGTTATAGAGGGGAGGATCTGTAATGGAACAATACGGCTATGTAGGCAAGATCCTGCGGGTCAATCTGACCACGGGAGAGATCAGCACCTTCCCCACGGAGACCTACGTGGAGGGCTTCCTGGGCTCCAAGGGCCTGGCGGCCAAGATCTACTGGGAAGAGATCGGGCCCGAGGTCCAGCCCTTTGATCCCGAGAACAAACTCATCTTTACCTCCGGCCCGGCCAACGGCACCGGCGCCAACAGCAGCGGCAAGGGCAGCCTTGCGGGCAAATCGCCCACCTGGTATCCGGTCCACTCCTTCACCCATTCCACCACCGGCAACTTCTCGCCCACGATGAAGCGGGCGGGCTTCGACGCCATCATCATCGAGGGCAAGGCGGAGATCCCGTCCTATCTGTGGATCTGCGACGGCCACGTGGAGATTCGCGACGGCCGTGACCTGTGGGGCAAGACCACCCGCAACGCCCGCAATCTCCTGCGGCAGAAGCACGGCAAGAACGTGGTGGTGGCCTGCATCGGCCCCGCCGGTGAAAACCTGGTTGTGTCCGCCGTGGTCAGTGTGGCCTCCAACCAGGTATTCGGCCGCGGTGGCTTCGGCGCGGTGTTCGGCTCCAAAAACCTGAAGGCTGTGGTGGTCACCGGTAAGGGCCGCATCAAGGTGGCCAATCCCGAGGGCCTGCTGGCGCTGAACCGGGAGCGCGCCAAGTCCGAGGCCATCAAGATCGACGAGCACCGCGTGGTGTTCGGCAAGGAGGTCGTCGGCAAACCTTGGGAGGAGACGGCGTTCTGCAACTACGGTTCCGTTGGCGCCGAAACGCAGCTGCGCGAAAAAGCGCGCTATGGTCAGGTTCGTATTAAGCCCAATGCCTGTGAAAACTGCTTTGTCTTTTGCCGTACCAAGTACAACTGGCATGACAGCTCCCAGCAGGATTCCAGCGTGATCTGCGCCTCCAACATCGGTTTTGCCACGGGCGAAGCCATCCACAATCAGTTCAAGAAAAAGATGCTGGGCACCACCAGCTACAAGTATGCGCAGGTGGTGGATGATCTGGGCATGAACATGAACGACTTCTCGCAGCTGGCACCGTTGTACGGCGTCGTCGGGAAGTTCGACGAAAAGGAACATATCGAAGGCTCCCTCATGGGCGGCGACTGGCTCTGGCAAGCACACTTGTTTGGCATCCTCACTGACGAAAACACCGGCTGGCCCTGGGCCCAGTGGGGCGCGGAGGAATTCATCGAGAAGATGCTGTTGGATGTGGCCTACCGCCGCGGCTTCGGCGATGTGCTGGCCCGCGGCTTCCGCTATGCCACCCAGTACATCTATGAGCACGAGGAGTTCGGCCCCAACCGCAAAGACATCATGTTCATCTATGAGCGGATTTACAGCAAATCCGGCAACATGGGCAATCTGGAAAACGGCCACGGCCAGTATGTGCCGAACCCCGGCCGCGCGATCTACACCGCGCTGGGTGACCGCACCGGCTCCGAGCCCGAATTCATGTGGGCCAAGATGCTGAAATACCCAAGCCCCGTGCCCAAGGAGGTCCGCGAGAAATGGCTGGGCGAGGGTGCTGACAAGATCCTTGACCTGCACTACTGGGGCCCTGAGGTGGCCCACGCGGTCATCATGCACGAGAACTACTGCTCTACCATCGACAGCCTGCATCTGTGCGCGGTCGGTTCTCTGAATAACGGCGGCGGCGGTGTGTCTGCCTTTACCAACCGCTCCGTCCCGTTCCCCAGCGAACCCACCTTCTGGCTGTACCACACGCCCAACGGCGCCAGCGAGTTCCTCACCGAGATCTTCGGCCATGAGGTCAGCTACGAGGAGTGCGTGGAGACCGGCGAGCGCATCTGCAACCTGGTCCGCGCCATCTGGGTCCGCGACGGCTACACTACCGTGGTGGATCCCTTCTGGGGCGGCGAGTACGATTCGCTTTGGCCCATGCAGTTTGAGCGGCGCGACCCGGACGGCGTCCTGTTCACCGATCCCGACGGCTTCAAGGCCACCCGCGCCGATTATTACAAGGAGCGCGGCTGGATCGACGGCGTGCCCAGCCGGGCCACGCTGGAGCGCCTGGGTCTCGGCTACGTGGCAGACGATCTGGAAGCGCGCGGTCTGCTCAAAGGCTAAGCAGTTCTCCCTCTTTGATTTGGGGCGCGGCAACGCGCCCCATTGTGTCAATCTTTGCGATAAGGAGTATAAAAATGAACGCATTTCAAGCGGCTCCTGAAAAGAAAAAGAAGCTGACGCTTCTTTCCCTGTATGTGGGTGTCATCGGGTCCATCCTGATATCAGCCTCCCAGTCCACGATGCTGCCTGCGGCGGCGTTGGAGATCGGCGGGCAGGAGATCTACTCTCTGGTCAGCACTCTGACCGGTGTAGTGAGCGTGGCCGCGATGCCGCTGTTCGGTTATATCGGCGCCAGCAATCCGGCAGCTAAGACCAGACTTTATGGGCTGAGTATGCTGCTGGGTGCAGCGGTGATCTTTGCCAGAGCTTTCGCGCAGAGCATGTGGGCGATCATCATTCCCGGCAGCCTGTACGGCTTTGTCAGCGCCGGCCTCTATGTGTTGGGGTATTCCATGATCCGGGATATTTACGACAGCCAGAAGGCGGGCGTATACTTGGGTCTGGTAGCTACTTTCCAGAGTATCGGCATGCTGGTGGGCCCTGCAATCTGCGGCCTGTTGATCGACGCCGGCTCTTGGCGCGCCATCAACCATATCGTGTGGCCTTTCCTTTCGGCCGCTGGTGTTCTGGCGCTGCTTGGGGTTAACGTCAAAAAAGAAGAGGTCCGGGAGCTGGCCAGGGAATCTGCCTTTGATTTCTCCGGCGCTGTCTGTCTGGTCGTGTTTTTGGCCTGCTTTATTCTTGCGCTTTCTCTTGGGGCTTCCTTTGCACCCTTTGGCAGTGCTGTCAGCAATCTGCTGTTCCTGTTGGCTGCTGCGGCACTTGTGGGGCTTGTCCTGGTCATCCGCAAAAAGGGACAGGATTCCATCTTACCGGTGGGTGTTCTGAAGGACCGAAATACCCTAAGCCTCTCGGCTGCAAATCTGTGCACCAACTTTTCCAATATGGCGGTGTTCTTCTTTATCCCCACCTTTGCTCTGTATGTGATGAAGGTATCTGGGACTCAGGCAGGACTCACTACCACATTGATGAGTGTGGCAGGCTTGTTTATGGGGCCAATATACGGTAAAATGATCGGTAAGGCGGGCAGTGCCAAAAAGGTCTATCTGGCCGGTACCGCTCTCCGCATCTTGGTCACATTGTGCCTGGTGCTGTTTTTGACGGAGAAGACGCCTCTGATGGTCCTGTATCTTCTGATGTTCGCGGCAGGCTTTTATTCCAGCTGCGCAGGCGTTGTTTTTGCTCTGGCCCCTCAAATTATGATCGACCCCAAGCTGCGAGTACAGTCCAATTCTGTTATTCAGATCAGCCAGAACTTCGGCGGCAGCGTGGGTACTGCCATTTATACGCTTGTCATCGGTATGCTCGGCGTAGCGCAGGGAATGAAAGTGGCGTTTATCATTGCTCTGATTCTGGCAATTCTTGCTTTCGTCAGCGGTTTGCCGCTTAAAAAACTTACGGCGGAGGAATCCGTGTAAGGGGGAAATCTGAATGAAGCATATCCTGATCCACGGCCGCCGCGGGGCGGGAAAGAGCACGATGATCGAAAAGCTGGTCTCGGAGCTTGACGTTCCGGTCTACGGCTTCTACACCCGTACAGTGCGGACCAATGACGCAGGCTATCATCAGATCTATATGTACCCGGCGGGAAGCGTGGAGCGGCCTATCAGCGAGGAAAACCATGTGGGCGACTGCAATACCCGGGAGCGTACTATCAATCTACGGGTTTTTGATACCCTGGGTGTGGAGTACTTACATGCTCAAGCGGGTGGGATCCTGGTCATGGATGAGATCGGCTTTATGGAGCAGGACTCCGAGCTCTTCTGCGAAGCAGTCCTGCAGGCATTGGATGGGGATATTCCGGTTCTGGCCGG
>JAFUUR010000155.1 GCA_017477695.1 Oscillospiraceae bacterium
CGGGGCGCCCGCCAGCGCGCATGGGCCGCTCGGAGCCGGGCGCGATCGAACAGGCGGCCTCCTGTGCGCAGGCGGCCTCGAAGCCCGCCGCGTCACAGCGGCGCGGCCGGTCCATCACGGACCTTCCGCAGCATACGATCCAGATCCTCATCGCGGCCCTCCTTTCCCGGGCGTTACTCCCATTTTATGGAGTCTGCCGGGCTTTGTCAAGCAGGGCGCACATTTTTTCGAGGCGGCGCAGCGCCTCGTCCATGGTGCTCTCCTCGCGGGCGAAATGCAGGCGGATGAGGTTGCGCACGTCCTCCTTGAAGAAGCTGGAGCCGGGCACGGCCGCCACGCCGATCTCCCGCGTCATCCACTCGCAGAACGCCAGGTCTGTCCAGCCCCGGAATTGCGGCAGATCCAGGAAGTCCTGGATGTCGATCATCACGAAATAGGTGCCCTGCGGCTCGTTGTGCTTGAGGCCGATCCGGTCGAGCCCCTCCAGGAAGTATGCCCGTTTTTTCGTATAAAGTGCGCGCAGGCCGCGATAATAGCTCTCCGGCAGGGCGAGGCCGGCCACGGCAGCCTCCTGCAGCGGCGCGGGCGCGCCGACGGTCAGAAAGTCGTGCACCTTTTTCGCCATTTCCACGACCTCCTCCGGCCCGATGACGTAGCCGAGGCGCCAGCCGGTGATGGAGTAGGTCTTGGAGAGGGAATTGCAGGTGATGGTCCGCTCGAACATGCCCGGCAGCGACGCCATGCACACGTGCTCCCAGGGGTCGTATACCAGGTATTCGTAGACCTCGTCCGTGATGATATACGCGTCGTAGCGCTCCGCGAGCGCGCCGATCGCCGTGAGCTCCTCGCGGCTGAAGACCTTGCCGCAGGGGTTGGAGGGGTTGCAGATGATGATGGCCTTGGCCCCGTCGCGGAAGCCCTGCTCGATCAGCCCCAGGTCGAAGCCGTAATCTGGCGGGACCAGGGGGATATAGAGCGGCTGCGCGCCGGAGAGGATGGCGTCCGCCCCGTAGTTCTCGTAAAACGGGGAGAAGACCAGCACCTTGTCGCCCGGGTTGCAAACGCTCATCATCACGGCCATCATGGCCTCCGTCCCGCCGCAGGTGACGAGCACCTGCGTCTCCGGGTCGATCGGGCGGCCGACGGCGCGCGCGTGCTTCTCGGCCAGCGCCTCGCGCAGATTGGGCGCGCCGTAGGTGACGGAGTACTGGTGCGGGCCGTCGTAGGCGACCTTCGCGAGCGCGTCCATCAGCTCCCGCGGAGGGTCGAAATCCGGGAAGCCCTGCGACAGGTTGATGGCGCCGCAGGCGTCGCTGATGCGGGTCATGCGGCGGATGACGGAATCGGTAAAGCCGTTGACCCGGTCGCTCAGCGCCCTCATGCCTGCGCCTCCCGTTCCAGCGTGCGCAGGAAAGCGCTCACGGCCCGCAGGCCCTCCCGCAGCTCGGCCTGGTCGCCCGCGTAACCGACGCGGAAGCTCTTCGGCATCTCAAAGCAGTCGCCCGGGGTGACGAGCGCGCCGCTCTCCCGATACAGGCGCCTGCAGAAGTCGTAGGAGTCCGGCTCGTAGTCGTACTCGACCAGCGCGGTGGTGCCGGCCTGCGGCCTGCGGAAGCGCAGGTGCGGCTCGGCCTGTACCCAGGCGTCGAGGATGGCGAGGTTCTCGCGCACGATGCGCCGACTGCGCGCGAGCAGCGCCTCGCGCGCGCCGAGCGCCACGGCGGCGATGCGCTCGTCGAGCATGCCGCAGCTGATGTGGTTATAGTCCCGGTGCGACAGGAGGCTGCGCCGGAGCGCGTCGTCGTGCGTGGCGATCCAGCCGAGGCGCAGCCCGGCCAGTGAGAAGACCTTGGACATGCTGCTGACCGAGACGCCCTTCTCGTACAGGTCGACGATGGAGGGAGACCAGCCGTCCTCCTGCGTGAGGTGGCGGTAGACCTCGTCGCAGAGCACGTAGGCCCCGGCCTCGCGGGCGATCCCGACGATCTGCCGCAGCGCTGCCTCGTCCAGGAGCGCGCCGGTGGGGTTGTTGGGATTGTTGATGCAGATGAGCTTCGTGCCGGGCACGGCCAGGCGGCGCAGCTCGTCCGGATCCGGCAGGAAGCCGTTCTCCTCCCGCAGCGGCAGCAGCCGCAGGTCTGCCCGGAAGGACTCCGGGATGGAATAGAGCTGCTGGTAGGTGGGCATGATGCTGACGACGCGGTCGCCCGGCTCGACGAGGGAATAGAACACGTGGTGGTTGGCTCCGGCCGCGCCGTGCGTGGTCACGATCTCCTCCGGCGCCACGCTCCTGTACAGTCCGCAGATCCCCGCGAGAAAGTCCGGGTGGCCCTCGATGTAGCCGTAGGTCAGCCGGTGGGAGCAGAGCTCCTCCCAGAAGGCCTGCCCGTCGACGCCGGACAGGGCCCAGAGCTCGTCGAGCGAGATCGAGTCCACGCAGGTCTCGGCGATGTTGTACTTCGCACCGACCTCGTAGGCGTTCATCCATTCCTCCACCTTGAAGGGCTTGATGTTCATACGCGTTTCCTCCTTGATATGGTGAAGGACGCCCGCGGCCCCGCCTTATAGCGCGCTTGGCGCGCCGTACCTACGGCCGGGTCACGAACGTCCTCTTTGCTCCTCCACCCGGTGGTGGAGGCGAGTCTTATACAGTTGTGTGCATTATAGGGGAAAAGGGAGGACTTGTCAAGTGCCGGCGTTTTTTGGGCAAGGGACGCGCGCGGGGATACGGCGCATGCGCGGGGCGTGTGAAGAATGACGAAAGAGCCCGCGGCCCCGTGCCGCTTTGGACATGGCGATACGGTAGTTTTTCACAAAAAGTGCAGTTTTTGCCCGCAAACGCACAAGTATCCCTTTATTTTTGCAGCCGTCTGCGGTATAATATCACAAGCTGGGCAAGCGAATTAGGAGGTAATGATATGAAACAGTATTTTGAGATCGTAGACGTTATGGCCAGAGAGATCCTGGACTCCCGCGGCAACCCCACCGTCGAAGTGGAGGTCACGCTCGACGACGGTACCGTCGGCCGGGCCGCCGTTCCGTCCGGCGCGTCCACCGGTATGTACGAGGCCTGCGAGCTGCGCGACGGCGACAAGAGCCGTTACCAGGGCAAGGGCGTGCAGATGGCCGTGGAGAACGTCAACGGCGAGATCGCCGAGGCCGTCGTGGGCCTGAACGCTCTGGACCAGACTTCCATAGATAAGCTCCTCATCGAACTCGACGGCACGCCGAACAAGACCCGCCTGGGCGCCAACGCCATCCTCGGCGTGTCCCTGGCCGTGGCCAAGGCCGCCGCGGAGGCGACCGGGCTGAGCCTGTACAACTATATCGGCGGCGTCAATGCCAAGACCCTGCCGGTACCCATGATGGACGTCCTCAACGGCGGCGCCCACGCCGACAACAGCGTGGACATCCAGGAGTTCATGATCATGCCCGTCGGCGCGAAGAGCTTCCGGGAAGCGCTGCGCATGTGCGCCGAGGTCTTCCACGCGCTCAAGAAGGTCGTGCCCCCCTCCGGCGTGGGCGACGAGGGCGGCTACGCCCCCAACCTCGCGAGCGATGAGGACGCGCTCAAGGCGCTGGTCGCGGGCATCGAGGCCGCCGGCTACAAGCCCGGCGAGGACTTCAAGATCGCCATGGACGCGGCCGTGTCCGACTGGTGGAACGAGGAGGACAAGAAGTATCACCTGCCCAAGCGCGGCACCGTGATGAGCTCCGAAGAGATGATCGACATGTGGGAAGACCTGGTCAACAAGTACCCCATCATCTCCATCGAGGACGGCCTGGGCGAGAACGACTGGGACGGCTGGGTCGAGATGACCAAGCGTCTGGGCAGCAGAGTCCAGCTTGTCGGCGACGACCTGTTTGTCACCAACCCCGCCCGCATCAAGCAGGGCATCGAGCTCGGCGCTGCCAACGCCGTTCTGATCAAGGTCAACCAGATCGGTTCCCTGACCGAGACCCTCGACGCCATCCAGACGGCCAATCGTGCCGGCTACACCGCCATCGTCTCCCACCGCTCCGGTGAGACCGAGGACACCACCATTGCCGATATCGCCGTCGCCATGAACGCCGGCCAGATCAAGACCGGTGCCCCGTCCCGTACGGACCGCGTCGCGAAGTACAACCAGCTGCTCCGCATCGAGGAAGAGCTCTTCGACGTCGCGCAGTATCCCGGCAAGGCCGCTTTCTTCTCCATCAAGAAGTAAGACACAAGTCCACAGACAAAGCGACACCCCGCCATCCGGCGGGGTGTTTTTTAAAAAAGGGTTGACAGGAAAATCCTTATGTGATATAAACATACTATGTTAATAGGTAATTTACTCGGAGGCAGCTATGCACAAGGCAGACGTTAACAGCATGATATGTTGTGACATGCGCTGTGAGATGCGTGTGTGCTTTGCCATACCCCTTTAGACCTCCGGCGAAACCGCTCTTGTCCGGGGCCCGATGGAGTTCCCGGATTTTTATGTTTTGATTGACCTGAGAAAAAAATCCTGCGTCGAAACAGGGAAGAAGGAATGATGACCATGGTACTGCTGAAAGAACGATGTTGTCCCCTGCCCGAAAGACAGATACCCCAAAACAATACGATAAAAAACAGGAGGATAACACCATGTCCAACATCTATACATCCGCAGATCAGCTGATCGGGAAGACCCCGCTGCTGGAGCTCACAAAGCTTGAAAAAGAAGAAGGCCTGGAAGCCACGATCCTTGCGAAACTGGAATATTTTAATCCCGCCGGCTCCGTCAAAGACCGCATCGCCAAGGCAATGATCGACGACGCGGAGGCGAAAGGACTGCTGAAGCCGGGCTCCGTAATCATCGAACCCACCTCCGGCAACACCGGCATCGGACTTGCTTCCGTTGCGGCGGCGAGAGGCTATCGGATCATCATCGTCATGCCCGAAACCATGAGCGTGGAGCGTCGACAGCTTATGAAGGCCTACGGCGCAGAGCTGGTGCTTACCGAGGGCTCCAAGGGCATGAAAGGTGCCATCGCCAGGGCTGACGAACTGGCTGGGGAGATTCCCGATGCCTTCATCCCCGGGCAGTTTGTCAACCCGGCGAATCTCGCCGTCCACAGGGCTACGACCGGTCCGGAGATCTGGACGGATACCGATGGGAAGGTGGATATCTTTGTTGCCGGCGTCGGAACCGGCGGAACGATCACAGGAGTTGGCGAGTATCTCAAGGAACAGAATCCGGCGGTGAAGGTTGTGGCGGTGGAACCCGCCGGCTCACCCGTGCTCTCCAGGGGAACGGCAGGCGCCCACAAGATTCAGGGGATCGGCGCCGGCTTTGTCCCGGACGTACTGAACACGGCCGTGTATGATGAAATCATTGCCGTGGAAAATGAAGATGCTTTTGCGGCGGGGAAAAAGGTCGGCCGTACGGAAGGCGTCCTGGTCGGAATCTCCTCCGGCGCAGCGGTCTGGGCCGCGGTTCAGCTGGCAAAGCGGCCGGAGAACAAGGGTAAGACGATCGTCGCCCTTTTACCGGATACCGGCGACAGATACCTTTCAACGCCGCTCTTTGCAGAGTAACATTCCCTCCGGCATCCGGAAGATCCTGGATGCCGGATTTCTCAACTCATAACCCGCGACACCCCGCCTTTCGGCGGGGTGTCGCGGCGTTTCGGGTATGCCGATTTTCACAGAATGTGCGCCGGTAATCCCAGAACGCTTGTGTTCTTCCGGGCACAGCGGTATAAAACTGTACAAACATGGAAGAGGGTTCGTCGGTTTTCGATGCCCAGAGGGTAACGCAGACATGGACAACAACACACTGTATGTACAATTTTAGGCTCTTTTTCCGTCAGGTGGAACGGCGCGGACTGATAGCCGAAACGTCCGGGGCGTTCAAGTGTTTTTTGCGCGTTCGAGCGCGTGCGGCAAATTGGGGGTACAGCGCCGTTTCCGGCGCTGCGCAGAACGACGAGGACGACGGGACGGCGGGACGGGCGGCCCGCCCGGCGGTCCCAGGCACTGCGCGGGCGGGTCAG
>JAFUUR010000022.1 GCA_017477695.1 Oscillospiraceae bacterium
CACTCTGTACATCTGACGGTTGGAGTCCAGCCACTTTCTGCCCATGGTGTCACGGATGACCTGCATGCCGGGGAGGACCAGGCCTACGCCGTCCTTCGCGCGCTTGAGCAGGAAGTCAGCGCCTTCGAGGTCGAAGTGAGACGGCTCCAGCCAACCGAAAAGGGTGGTGCCGCCCATGGAACATTGCACGATGCGGTTAGGAATTTCTACTTCTCCGATTTTGAACGGAGTAAATAGAGGTTCGTAAATTTTGTTCATAAAATAACCCCTTTTTCTAATTTAGATTTCCCGCTGCACGATCACGGAAGCAGAGCTCTGACGAAGTCGATCGGCCACATCAGCAGGTCGCCGCCGAGACGGAGCTTGTCGAGAACGGCCAGATAGGTATCCTCACCGAGCACCTCAAACAGCTTCTCCTGGACTTCACTCTTTTGTGCGAGCTTGCCGAGCAGATAAGCGAAGCCGCCAAAGCACGCGAGGAACAAGAGCTTCTTTGCTGCTTTTTTCATATTTTCCCCTCCTGTAAAATTTTGTATGCGTTTTTGTCGATATTGAAACATACCGCAGTGTTTCAATTATAATGGGAAATGGGAAAATAGTCAAGGCTAAGTTGTGCATTTTAGACAACTTGACCTTAATCTATGCGGCGGAAAAAGAACATTTAGACAAATGACAGGAAAATGTCAGATTTCCATTTATTTTTTGAAGCGATCCTTCAGCGCGACCGCGCGGTTGAAGACCAGATGGCCGGGCGCGGCGTCGCGGTTATCCAGGCAGAAGTATCCCTGGCGCATGAACTGATAGCCCGTAGAGCTTTTTCCGTGCTCGGGCATGGGGAGACTTGCGAGCGCGGCCTCGACCTTGCAGCCCCGCAGGACGACCAGGCTTTCCGGATTGATGTAGTCCAGGAAATTCTTCTCCGGCCCGTCCGGATCGGGATCGGTGAAGAGATAATCGTAGAGGCGCACCTCGGCGTCCGCACAGTTGGCGGCGTCCACCCAGTGGATCGTCGCTCCCTTGACCTTGCGGCCGTCGGCAGGGTCGCCGCCCCTGCTGTCGGGGTCGTACTCGCAGAGGATCTCCGTCACGTTGCCGGCCTCATCCTTGACGCAGCCGGTACAGGTCACGAGATACGCGCCCTTGAGGCGCACCTCGTAGCCCGGGTGCATGCGCTTGTATTTCGGCGCGGGGACCTCCATGAAATCGTCCGCCTCGATCCAGAGATGGCGGGAGAAGCTGACCTCACGCGTACCGTCTTCCGGCTTGAGCGGATTGTTCTCCACGGTGAGCTGCTCGCTCCGGCCCTCGGGATAGTTCGTGACCGTGAGCTTCACGGGGTGGAGCACCGCCATGACCCGCTGGGCGTTCTCGTTCAGATCGTCGCGCAGGCAGCTTTCCAGCAGCGCCCAGTCCACGGTGGAATCGACCTTGGAAACGCCGATGCGCTCACAGAAATTGCGGATCGCCCGGGAGGTATAGCCGCGGCGGCGCAGGCCGCAAAGGGTCGGCATGCGCGGATCGTCCCAGCCGGAGACGCGCTTTTCCTCCACGAGCTGGCGCAGCTTCCGTTTGGACATGACCGTATAGTTGATCCCGAGGCGGGCAAACTCAATCTGCCGGGGCTTGACGCCGGGGATGGAGACGTTGGAGACCACCCAGTCGTACAGCGGGCGGTGATCTTCATACTCGAGCGAGCACAGCGAATGGGTGATGCACTCGAGCGCATCCTGGATGGGATGGGCGAAATCGTACATGGGGAAGATGCACCACTTCGTGCCCTGGCGGTGATGCTCGATATACCGGATGCGGTAGAGCACAGGGTCGCGCATGTTAAAATTGCCGCTGGACAGATCGATCTTCGCGCGCAGCGTGTAGCGGCCTTCCTCAAATTCTCCGTTGCGCATGCGCTGGAACAGGTCGAGGTTTTCTTCGATCGGCCGATCGCGCCAGGGGCTGACGGCGGGGCGGGTCGTATCGCCCCGGTATTCGCGAAACTGCTCCGGTGTGAGCTCGCACACGTAGGCGAGACCCTTGCGGATCAGCTCCAGCGCGTATTCATAAGTCTGCTCAAAATAATCGGAGCCGTAGAAGAAACGCTCGCCCCAGTCGAAGCCCAGCCAGTGGATATCCTCCTGAATGGCGTCGACGTACTCCGTGTCCTCCTTGGCGGGGTTGGTGTCATCCATGCGGAGGTTGCAGATCCCGCCGAAGTGTTCCGCGGTGCTGAAATCGATCGTCAGCGCCTTGCAGTGCCCGATGTGCAGATAGCCGTTGGGCTCGGGCGGAAAGCGCGTATGCACCTGCATCCCGTGAAAGCGCTGCCCCTCGGACAGATCCTCATGTACGAAAGCTTCGATAAAGTTTCTCGCGTTCTCTTCCATCTTGTCGTCCTCTCTGTGTCGATGAAAAATCTGTGTAAAGTGCGCAAATATTATAAACGATTTTCGTCAGGATTACAATATGAAACTGCAAGGATTGTGAGAGTGAAAAGATTGTGGTATGCTGAAAAAAGACTTGAAATACGATCCACAGAGCAGTATAATAAACAAAATTAAATTTTATAAAATCGATCAGGAGGATTTTTCATGGCGGATACTTTTGACGTGATCATCATCGGCGGAGGTGCGGCGGCGACCTCCGCGGCCTTGACCTGCCTCAACCGCGGCAAGACCGTGGGCGTCGTTGCCAACAAGGCGGAGACCAGCAGCCTGTACAAGGCGGAAAAGGTCACCAATTACCCGGGCCTGCCGCCCATGACGGGCGAGGAGATGACGGCGCTGTTTCGCAGGCAGCTCGAAGAGAGCAACGCGGAGATCATCGTTGGGCGCGCGCTCTCCGTCCTGCCGATGGGCGGCACCTTCGGCGTGGCCGTCGGCAGCGATTATTATATGTGCAAGGCGGTCATCCTGGCGGCCGGCATCACCCGGGAAAAACTGTACCCCGGCGAGGCGGAGTACCTCGGGCGCGGCGTGAGCTATTGCGCAACCTGTGACGGGATGCTCTACCGCGGAAAGACCGTGGCCGTCGTCGGCGCCGGCGAGGAGGCAAAGGTGGACGCCGATTTCCTGGAGGGGATCGGCTGCACGGTGCTGCGCTTCCCGCAGAACGGCAAATATGAGATCCGCGGCGAAAACGCCGGGGACGTTCGTCGCCATCTGCC
>JAFUUR010000023.1 GCA_017477695.1 Oscillospiraceae bacterium
ACGTCTACGTGAACAACGTCCTGCTGGATGAGCCCTACGTCAGCGACAAGGCGCTTGGCGACTGCAACATCACTTTGCCGTACCAGGTCCCGGAGGGGCGCTGCTTCCTCATGGGGGACCACCGCGCCACGAGCGTGGACAGCCGCAACACGGCTGTCGGCTGCATCAGCGACGATGCGGTCGTTGGAAAACTGTTGTTCAGGATCTGGCCGCTGTCAGCGTTCGGCGGCATTCATTAAGTCTCCTAAAAAGTGTAGGAGAAGGAGTTTAAGCGCATGGGCGATTCTCTTCAGAAACAAGTAAACGCAATACTGCGCGATAAAAAGAAGCACCGGGCCTGGCTCGCTGCCTTCCTGTGCCTTGCGCTTCTGGTGACGGGCGGGACGGCCGCGGCGTTCAAGCTGACCGGCGTCGCGAAGACGCACCAGGAGAAGGTGCTCAATTGCCGGTATACCGTTACCGGCGGCGAAGGGTACGCGGACTATGTCGTGCACGTACATAACGACGACTGCTACAACGCCGCGGGCGAGCTGGTGTGCAGACTGCCGGAGATCGCGCCGCACGTCCACACGGACGCCTGCTACAAAACGGTGCAGTCCGTGGTCTGCGGCCAGGAGGAGTCCGACGGGCACGTCCACTCCGAGGCCTGCTACAGCCGCGTCAAGGGCGGCCTGACCTGCGGCCTGGAGGAGAGCGAGGAACACCAGCACAGCGACGCGTGCTATGACTGGTACGACGAGCTGACCTGCGGCAAGCAGGAGGGCGAGGGCGCGCACCGCCATACCGACGAGTGCTACACGACCAAACGGGTGCTGAGCTGCGGCCAGCGTGAGCTGCATACGCACGACGCCTCCTGCTACGACGCATCCGGCGCGCTGATCTGCGGCAAGCTCGAGCTCCGCCAGCACGTGCACGGGCCGGAGTGCTTTGAGATCCGTGAGCTGACCGACGAGGAGGTCGTGGATCTGAACGATCCGGGCGATGGTCAGGACGAGGGCGACGACCCCGCGGCCGAGGATCCCGCCGAGCCGACTGACGGAGGGGACGAGGCGGATCCCGCCGGTGAGGCCGAAGACGGCGAAGACGGCGAGGGAGCGGAAGACGCCGACGAGGCCGGAGAGACCGAGGACGGCGAAGAGGCCGACGAGGCCGAAGACGGCGAGACCGACGAGGACGAGGGCCCCGTGAGCGATCCGAACGCCGACGTGGAGACGGCGGTGGACTGGGCGGCGAGCGTGTCCGGCGTGCAACTGACGGGCAACTGGCGCAGGGACGTGGTGAGCGTCGCGCGCAGCCAGCTTGGCTATAAAGAGAGCAGCAAGAATTTCGAGCTGCAGAAGAACGGCTCCAGAAAGGGCTACACCCGCTACGGCGACTGGTACGGCATCCCGTACGGCGACTGGTGTGCGATGTTCGTGTCCTTCTGCCTGGAGTACGCGAGCGTGCCCGAGTGGGCCATGCCGCACGACAGCGGCACCACCACCTGGATCAGCCAGCTCCTGGGGCGCAACATGTACGTCTCCGCGAGCTACTACACGCCGAAGGCCGGCGATCTGATCTTCTTCGATTTTGATCTGAACGGCTACTCCGACCACGTGGGCCTCGTGTCCGGCGTGAGCGGCGGTGACGACGGTATATATAAGATCGAGGCCATCGAGGGCAACCACACCGACACGGTCGAGACCTTTATCTATTACAGCAGCAACCCCTGCATCGCGGGCTACGGCCAGATGCCGACCAATCCGAACGGCCCGGCCGACGAGCCGGAGCAGAGCAGCGGCCTCGTGGTCCTCTTTGAGGAGGACGTGAAGCCGGCGCAGAACTTCGACGGCGAGACCGCGACCATGAAGGTCACGGTGGAGGCCCCGGAGGGCGCTTTCCCGATGGGCACCAGAATGGTGGTGCGCGACGTGCAGAGCGCGCCGATCATGGACGCGCTGAACGGCGCGGTCGATCGGTCGATCGCCAAGGCCTACGCGGTGGACATCACGTTCTACGATGCGGCCGGCAAAGAGATCGAGCCGGAGCTGCCCATCCGCGTGACCATGCGGCCCCTGTCCGTGACGATCAGCGATCCAGTTATCGTCCACGTGGGCGACGATGGCGAGGCGCAGGTCGTGGAGCAGAGCGGGTCGACCGGCGGCAAGGTCGCCTTCGAGTCCGACAGGTTCTCCACCTACGTCATCGTGGAGATGGAGCCGATCGAGGCCGAATATCTCAGCGCGGACGGGAACACCTATCAGATCACCGTGGATATCCCCGAAAACGCGGGGATCCCCGAGGGCTCCGAGCTGGTGATCCACGAGCTCACGCCGATCGAGTCCAGGAGCTACCGCGAGAAGGCCGCCATGGCCATCGGCGCGGATCTGAGCGAGATCAGCTACGCGCGCCTGCTGGATATCTCCATCACGTACGGCGGTGCGGAGCTGCAGCCGCAGAAGCCTGTTGAGGTCACGGTCCGTCTGCTCGACAAGCCGGACAGCGGCAGCACGAAGGTCGTCCACTTCGGAAGGAAAACAGAGGTGCTGGACGCCACGGCAAAGGGCGATGCGGTCAGCTTTGAGGCCGAAGGCTTCTCGATCTATGCGATCATCGAAAAGGATGAGCCCGACTCTGTCGCCCGCGCGAATATCATTTTCCAGCACGCGAACGGCGACCCGTATACCTTCCTGAATAACGCCGGAATGGAGCTGGATAACCAGGTCATCCACACCGGTTCCTATCTGGAAGACGTGGGCATGCCCCCGATCGACGTGTCGGATCAGACCTTCCAGGGCTGGTTCATCTACGACGTGGAGAACGACACGTGGACCGGCTATAAGCTGAACTTCGGCGAGTCCAACACCTGGACCGTCGGTTACGGCGATACCAAGTCCATCACCTCCAGTACGGCTACGGTCACGACCGAAGATGCCGACGCAGACGGCGCGATCTTCTACGCCCGCCCGTATTTCGGTGAAGTCAGCTACATCACGTTCTATAATGAGTGCGACGGCGGCGTCATCCTCAACCGCGTGCAGGTCATCAAGGGCACGACCTATGATATCAGCACGCAGCAGGCCGTCCCGCCCGATGCGATCTTAAACGAAGAAACAGGGGAATGGGAGCCCGTCTCCTTCGTCTTCGCGGGCTGGAGCGATCAGCCCGGCGAGAACAACGACGACCGCGCCGCGATCACGAATACCGTGGTCACCGTGAACGGCGACATGACGTATTACCCGGTCTTCAAGCAGGGCCATTGGGTCAGCTTCCACTCGGCGCCGACCGGCAGCGGCGCGACCTATATCCCCGCGAAGATCGTCCTCAGCACGCAGACGACTGCCGTTGCCCGCCCGACGGTGACGCCCGTCTGGAAGGGGCACACCTTCGTCGGCTGGTTTACCGAGGACGAGGCTTTCGACAAAGACAACGCGGATTATTATAACGAAGACGGTACGATCAATACCGACTACAACGGCTATCTCTCCACGGGTGAGACGAGCGACGGCGCCTATGCCTTTAACGAGTATCTGGACGAGGATCTGACGCTCTACGCGCACTGGAACGCCGGGACGGCCAACGTCACCGTCGTGAAGTGGCAGCAGGTCGTCACGGATAAGAAGGACGCTGTGACGCCGAGCGAGGAACAGATGCAGGCCGCGGGCTATGCGAGCGACACCACGCTCAAGCATTACGAGTACGCCGGGCAGCAGAACCTGACGGAGACGGTCAACAGCATCCTCTACAACAACGACGGCGATATCGTCATCCCGACCGGCTTCGAGCTCAACGGCACGCTCAGTCAGTCCTCCGTCGTGGTCAAGGACGACGGCACCGCGGTGCTGAACCTTTACTTTGACCGCCAGATGACCTATATGGTCTTCTCCGGTTACGGCAACGAACAGGGGACGTACTACACCGAGACCGACAGCAACAACGGCACGCAGTACGGCTACGTCAACGGCCAGTACGTGCGATTGACCCGCGGGAATGCGATCACTACGTCTGAGGCATATTACACTTATAACTATTTTGGGCAGAATGTAGAGTATACTGGCACGTTCTATACTCGCTCAGGTGGCGGATATAATGCAACACAGTATAATGGCGATAATCTGCCACCGGCTGGAGATAACACAAGGTATTATACCCAGAATATGGGATTCGGAGTCCGGTATGAATTGACCCGCCGTACACGAACCAATACCACCTATCCCTGGACTTACGTAGACGCGAACGGCGAAACGCAGACCTATACCGGCACCCGTTACGTGCAGACCACGGCCAACAATACGACGGTGTACTCCGGCCTTTACGGCCAGACGCTGGAGCAGAACGGTTACAGCTGGCCCAACAGACTGTGGTTCTATAACCAGGACGACGGGAGCCAAATGGGCATGTCCTACCTGGGGCAGTTCGTATTGCCGGAAGGCGTTTCCGGCAACACGATCGTGTTCACGTCGGAAGGCAGTGCGGGAAAGACCTTCTACTTCTTCCTGCAGAACGTCGATGGGACTTACAACGCCACATACAGCGATATCGGCTACGGATCATCGAACGTCGGTACGTTCTACTTCTCCGAGAAGTACGACGGCTTCACGGTGGACTCCTATCAGAGAGGCAACGAGGGCAACGGTACGACCGGGACCTGGACGACGACGGCAAACGGCCAGACCGTCTCCATGAGCGGGTACAACTCCCTCGGCATCCGTTACCGCCGTATCAACTACAACATCAAGTTCCTTGACTCCAACGACGGCAGTGTGCTGCCGGACGTGGATCCCGTGCAGGTCGCCTACGGCGCGTCGATGTCCGGCGCGGAACCGGATATCACCGAGCTCAGCAACTCCAACACCCAGTACGTGTGGGACGGCAAGTGGTACGCCGACCAGGCGTGCACCACCGAGTTCAACTTCAACGACGTGATGCCCAACCACGACGTGGCCGTCTACGCCGGCTGGAAAGAGGTCTGGTACTGGATCAAGCTCGAGCCGAACGGCGGCGTGCTGACCAGCACCGAGGCCACCTGGTTCTGGGAGTCCTACGGCGAGCTGGTCGAGGAGTACCACGACGTGACCCGCTTCTTCGTGGAGGATCCCGACGGCGAGTACTACTACCATTACGACGAGCTGGATCCCGAGACCGAGCTCAACCAGTACGGCACCAACGAACGCAAAGCCTACTACACGACGGATCCGTCGCTGTCCAGCGACGGCGGCAAGACCTACAGCCCGGATCAGAACACCTATTCGCTGGTCGGCTGGTACAAGGTCAACGACGACGGGACGCTGGAGCCCTACAACTTCTCCAGCCCTGTGACCGGGAACCTGACGCTGCGCGCGCTGTGGCGTGTCGTGGGCCAGTACCAGGTCAAATACAGCATGGACGGCGTCGATCTCGACGGCGAGCCGATCTACTTCAAGGACGAGAACGGCGAACCGACGGAAAACCGCGTACAGGCGACCACCACGCCGCCTGTGGACGGCAACAAGTACGCCGACAAGTCCAGCAGCTCCATCCTCTCCCCGGTGACGCCGCCGAGCGGGTACACCTTCGCGGGCTGGTACTACAACGGCCACGTGTATAACCCGGGCGACTCCTTCATCGTGGACGCGGATCTGGCCGATGATAACAAGGACGTCTGGCTCTACCCGGTCTTCCTCACGATCGAGGATCAGCCCGTGGAGGTCACGCACATCCGCTTCCTCGGCAACGGAGGCACGACGGAGCTGACCTCCGACGACACCGCGACGCCGCCCTACGAGGTGAGCGATGCGAGCACGACCGTCACCATGAACGATATCCAGCCCAACACGCTGGTGGATATCGCCGCCACGGCGGAGTACTTCACCAGAACGGGCTACACCTTCATCGGCTGGGGCAAGCGCACCGAGGGCAGCACGACCACGGCGAACAACTTCCTCGAATACCGCGACGGCAAGTTCTACACCAAGTCCGGCGCTGAGGTCATGGGCATCGCCGCGGATGAGATCGCGCCTTACGAGGAGCTGTACGCGCTGTGGGAGGTCAAGAACTACACGGTCACCGTGGAGAAGGTCGTTGTGAGTCCGTTCACGGAGGACCAGCATCTTCCGTTCACCTTCGTGCCGAGCTTTACGGGGCTGACGGGCGCGGAATATCAGCAGAACTTCTCTCTGACGGGGCAGGAGACGACCATCACCTCGACGACGGACGAGGGCGAGGTCACGGCTACCTACGAGACGACCAAGACCTACGCCGAAGTCCCCTACGGAACGACCTTCAGCTTCGCGGAGAGCGACCCCGACTTCACCACGACGGAGGCAGCCGTCCGCGTCAAGGACGCCGACGGTGAGGACGACGGCTCCACGGTCACCAAGACCGACGGGCTCTACACCGTCACCGGTGATATGAAGGTCACCTTCACCAACACCCGCAAGACCTTTGCGGTGGACTTCGTCAAGAAGGACAAGGAGGATAAGACGGGCGATCCGCTCAGCGGAGCGACTTTCACCCTCAACCGCTTCGACGGGATGAACTACGCGGCCTACGGCACGCTCACGATCGGCACGGCAACGCAGGAGCTGATCGCCGGCAGCTACGAGCTGGTGGAGACCAGCGCGCCCGACGGCTACGTGATCGCCCAGAACAGGATCTACTTCACCGTCGCGAGCGACGGGACGGTGACCCTGGCGAACGGGACGGACGCGGATCTTGCCGAGCTTCTGGCCGGAACGAGCACCGGCTCGAAGGGTACGGTCGCGATCTACAACACCCCGGGTGTTGCGCTTCCCATGACCGGCGGGGCCGGTACGATGAATTATACGTCGGCGGGGCTGGCTCTGATCCTGAGCTCCGCGCTGATGTACGGTGCGCGCACGATCCTGCGCCGCCGGAAAGAAGGTGATGCCGCGCTATGAGATGGACGCTGCACAAGGCGCCTGCCATACGTGGCAAGCCAAGATCACGCGGACAGCCGCGCGGCATGGGGCCGCCCGGCGCTGCGCCGCGGGAGAGGCGGTGTTTCGATTAACTGCCTCTCCGCCCCGCACGACGGGTATCCGTCAATGAAAATTTTCGGAATTGCCGCAAAAACCTCCGTTTATTGACGGCTCTGTTGACGGTAGGCCCGGTATAATTCAAGTACACAAAGCAAACGAGCGAATTTTGATATGAAAGGAAAAGAATAACGATGAAACACGTTAAAAAGCTTTTCGCAGTCCTGCTGATCGCCCTGCTGGTCCTCTCCCTGAGCGCCACCGCGTTCGCAGACGGCGAGACCGTCACCATCACGGTCGAGCGTGACTCCAGCTATGATGACACTGCGACCGGCGATCGCGTATACACTTGGTATCGCGTATTTACGGCAACCTATACGGCGAACGCCTCCACTGGCGGCGGTGTTTCTGCCGGTGTCCCCGGTGATGTGACCGGCACGGCGACCGCTGTTGCGTACACCGCGACCAGCGCCGTCGCTGCCAAGCTCGGTTCCTGGGTCGCCGCTGTCGGCACGCAGGGCGAGGCTGGCTACGTTGCAGCTCATTGGGAGAAGGCCACCGGAAATGAATGGTTCATTCTGACCCCGATCGCGGGCAGCACCGGCTACTCGGTGACTTGGGACTCCACGGTTGCTACTACTGCCGCAAATGTTCAGGCTGCTGCCAAGTGGCTGATCGATAACGAAGTATACGAAGCAAGCGGCTCCATGACTTGGGACGCAACAAATGAAGAATGGACTGCCGAAGTAGTCAAAGGTTACTACCTGCTCAAGGGCACTGAGGGTGCAAACCTTGTTGCTGCTACCACCAATATCGATATCAAGGAAAAGAACAGCTATCCTACCATCAAGAAAGAGCAGAAGGATGAGGATGGGAGCGACTTTGGTGACTCGACTGTCAGCGTTGCGATTGGCGACACCATCAACTATCAGGTCACCGTGACCATTCCCGCGGATGCCAACAAGACCATCACCATTACCGACGCTATGACTGCTGGTATCACTCTGACCGGTGTTGTTTCTGTTGATGTTGGCACGACTGGTTACACCTCTGCCGTTTCCGGTACCACCGTTACCTTGACCCCGGGCGATGAAGTTGCTGGTGGCGATGTTGTGATCACCTACACCGCTACTGTGGGCGCTGACGTTCTGACGGATGCGACTCGCACCAACACCGCGACTCTGAACTACAACGATCACTACACCATGTCCGACACGGTCGACTTCACCACGTACTTCACGGGCATCAAGAAGATCGACGGCGATACGAACGATCCTCTTGCCGGCGTCAAGTTCACGCTGAAGGAAGCCGGCGTTGAGTTCAAGGTCAAGCTCGTTGACGGCGTGTACATTCCCGATGAGACCGGTTCCTCCGAGGTCGTCACCGATGAACAGGGCCTCATCAAGATCCGCGGTCTCGACAATGACAAGGAATACACCCTGACTGAGACCGAGACCCTGCCCGGCTACAACATGCTGGACGAAGACGTCACCCTGGCTCTGGAAGAAGACACCGGCACGGCGTTCTCTTCCTACTCTGCTTGGGATGAGGTCGAGAATAACACCGGCACGCTCCTGCCCAGCACCGGCGGCATCGGCACCACCATCTTCTACGTGGTCGGCGGCCTGATGGTCGCGGGCGCCGCGATCATGCTCATCACCAAGAAGCGCATGAGCAAAGAGGGCTGATCCCTAAACACCTGAGCTCCCAGGGACGGGTTTCCCGTCCCCGGGGCTTTGCCGCACAAGCTGACGCCTTCCCGCGGCGTGCGGCGAGCAACGGACGCGGCTTCCCTCACGGGGAGCGTCCGGCCAAGAGCAGCAGATCATCCGACACCGACGGCACGGAGCGCGCGATGAACGAGAATACGACACCCGACGCCGCCGCCGTACCGCAGGCCGCGCCGAAAAAAAAGAAAAAGTCCAACCTGAGCACCATCATCCTGGTCGCGATCCTGATCCTGGGCGTCGGCATCATGGCCTATCCCACGGTCAGCAACTGGTGGAACTCCTTCCACCAGACCCGAGTGATCGCCAACTACGCCTCCACCGTGGAGCGCGTGGATCAGGCCGAGATCGACGCCATGATCGACGCCGCGCGGGAATACAACGCCTCGCTCCTGCAGAAGGATAACCCCTTCCGCATGACGGACGAGGACCTGGCCCGCTATAACTCCCTGCTGGATCTGTCCGGCACGGGCATCATGGGCTACGTGCAGATCAAGGCCATCGGCGTGGATATCCCCATCTACCACGGCACGGAGGAGTCCGTCCTGCAGACCTCCGTCGGCCATATCGACTGGACCTCGCTGCCCGTCGGCGGTGAGAGCACCCACGCGGTCGTCTCCGGCCACCGCGGCCTGCCCCGCGCCAAGCTCTTTACCGACCTCGACCAGCTCAAAGAGGGCGACGTGTTCACCGTCACGGTGCTCAACCAGGTCATCAGCTACGAGATCGACCAGATCCGCATCGTGGAGCCGAGCGACGTCTCCGAGCTCACCATCACCCCCGGCGAGGATTACTGCACCCTCGTCACCTGCACCCCCTACGGCATCAATACTCACCGGCTGCTCCTGCGCGGGCACCGCATCGCAAACGAGGGCGGCGAGCTCGTCGTGGCGCCGGAGGCCTACCGCATCCCCAACTACATCACCATCCCCGCGGTCGGGATCCCGCTGCTGTTCCTGTTCCTGCTCGGCATGCTGATCTACTACCGCCGCAGGCGGCCGCGGATCGCCGATCCCGATACCGTCATCATCACGGAGAACGACAAGAACTGACCCGGCGGCCCGGTCCGCCTTTGAGAAAGAGGAATCGTCTATGGAGAACAATCGGAAAACGCTGAGCAAGCGCGGCGCGCGGCTCCTGGCGGTGCTGCTCGCGGCGGCGCTGGCCTTCACGCTCGCTCCGGCGGGGAGCCCCGCTCTGGCGGACGGTCCCGCCTATATCGACCTGGAGAAGGCCTGCTCCGTGACGGTCGCTCCCGCGGCCGAGGGCTCCGATATCTACGACGACGCCATGACCGCAAACGTCGTGGTCGACCTGTACCGCATCGCCGACGCCGTGAAGGTCGACGGCTACGACACCTACACCTACGCGGTGCGCGACGCCTACGCAGGCATCCTTGCGTCCGTCACCGACGCGGAGGCCTTCTGGAACGACATGACCGCGGCCGGCTGGAGCGAGATCGCGCAGAGCGCGGCGGCCATCGCCCTCGGCGAGACCCCGCAGACTCCGGACAAGAGCGGCCCCGCCGATAACGCGACCGCGATCGGCGAGCTGCCCGCGGGCCTGTATCTGATCATTGCCCACGGCAGCGACCTGGATCTCGACGAGTACGTCGACGAGGCCGACGGCAAGCTCGTCACCCTCGCGTACTCCACCTATTACAAATACGTGTTCGAGCCGCAGCTCATCTCCCTGCCCACCAAGGCGGCGGACGACGAGGGCGTCATCATGACCTCCAACGAGGGCGGCTGGATCTACGACGCGGAAGTCAACATGAAGCCCGCGCAGGAACTCAACATGGGCGACCTGGAGATCGAAAAGACCCTGAGCGGCTATATCGGCAGCGACGACGCCGTCTTCGTCTTCCAGATCGAGGCCACGATGAAGAACAAGCAGGGCGAGGACGAGGTCGTCTACAGCAACGCCGTGTCCATCACCTTCACCGCCGACGGGACGCAGTCCATCGTCCTCGAGCGCGCGATCCCCATCGGGGCGACCGTCGTCGTGACCGAGGTCTACTCCGGCTCGCGCTACGAGCTCAGCTCCGACGGCTCCCAGACCGTGACCATCTCCGCGGAGGAGGTCGCGAAGGCGTCCTTCAGCAATAAGCACGACGGCACCTTCACCGGCGGCGGCGGGATCTCCAACCGCTTTGTGTACGACAGCACCACCTGGCAGGTCAATCCCACGGATGAAGTGCAGTAAAGGGGGATGGACGCGATGAAACATAAAAAACTGTTCCTGGCCGTGCTCGCGGCGGTCCTGATCCTGACGGCGAGCATCGGCAGCGCGGCGGCGTACTTCACCGCCAGCGTGACCGCTAAGGGCAGCGCGCCCGTCAAGATCTCCAACGAGACCACCATCACCGAGCGCGTCACGCAGCAGTCCAAGTTCCTGACCATCGACAACGAGGGCGATTCTCCCGTTTACGTCCGCGCGCGCGGCTTCAGCGGCCTCGAGTACCCGCTGAGCTACTCAGGCGAAAACTGGGTCGGCCCCGACGCCGACGGCTTCTACCGCTACACGATCCCCGTCATGCCCGGCGAGAGCACCGGCGACGAGCTGCAGATCAGCATCACCTTCCCGACGGACGACGTCGACGAGGGCGACAGCTTCAACGTCGAGGTCGTGTACGAGAGCACGCTCGCCCTGCTGGGCGATAACGGCGAGTACGACATGGAAGCCTCCTGGGCAGCCGGCGGCTGGACCGTGATCTCATAAGGGGGGAGCGCAGATGTCTAAAGGTAAGAGATTCCTCCGTACGCCCATCGTGACGGGCATCCTGGCCATCGTGGCCGTCGCTCTGCTGCTGACGGGCACCATCGGCGGCACCCGCGCGGCCCTGCAGGCCACGTCCGAGGAGTTCCACTCCGCAGTCGACCTCGATGGGATCTATCTGCAGATCACGGAAAACGGGAAGGCCGTCAGCGGCGGCAAGCTGACCGCCCTGCTGGGCGAGGATACGAGCCTGCAGCTCGGCAAATCGTATGAAGACAGGATGGCCGTCGTGAACACCAGCTCGCCCGCGGCCGAATATGTGCGCGTGACGATCTACCGCTACTGGACCGACAGCAGCGGCGCCAAGCGCTTGGATCTCGATCCGAAGCTGATCGAACTGCAGCCGGGCGACGGCTGGAGCATCGATGCGAACGCGCCCAGCGAGTCCGGCGAGCGCGTCGTGCTCTACCGCGCGGCGCCTCTCGCCTCCGGCGCGAGCTCCGTGTTCTGCACGGGCTTCCGCGTCAAGAACGATATCGCCAAGGTCATCAAGATCAGTGACGGCGTGGCGACCTACGCCTACGACGGCGTCAACTGCGTGATCGAGGTGGTCGCGGACGCGGTGCAGACCGGCAGCGCCGTCAAGGCGCAGACCAGCGCCTGGGGCGACCCGATCGGCTGATAGGGAGGGGACTGTATGAAGAAAAAAATATTCAGCCTGTTCCTGATCCTGGTCCTGCTGGGCAGTCTCTCCGTCTGCGCCTTTGCCGACGGAAAGACCGGCACCGTGGTCTTCAACAAGTCCGGCAAGATGGAGAGCGACTTCACCTCCAGCGAGATCGCCCAGTGGCTCAGCAACATGGAGCCGGGCGACACCGCCACCTTCTCCGTCACGCTGACCAACAGCAACGCCAAGTCCACCAACTGGTACATGTCCAACTCCATCGTGAAGACCCTGGAGAAGGGCAGCGCCGCGGCGGGCGGTGCGTACAGCTACCGTCTGACCTATACCGGCTCCGACGGCAGCGTGCGCGAGTTTTACAACAGCGAGACGGTCGGCGGCGACAACGGCACCCCGGAGGGCAACGGCGAGCGCGTCGGCCTGGAGGAGGCCACCACCGGCCTGGAGGACTTCTTCTTCCTCGGTACGCTCGGCACCGGCAAGTCCGGCGTCGTGCGGCTGACGGTCGGTCTCGACGGTGAGACCATCACCAACAACTATCAGATCACAAACGGCGAGATCGTCATGAATTTCGCCGCGGAGTATACCACCACGAGCAGCGGTACGCAGACCCAGCCGGTCAAGACCGGGGACGAGAACGACCTCACGCCGTACTACATCATTATGGTGGTCAGCGGCCTGCTGTTCCTGTATCTTGCGCTCGACGCCATCACCGACCGGATCTACGGCGGAAAGAGAGGCTGAGCGCATGAAGACGATGAAGAAGCTGCTCTCCCTCGTGCTGATCCTGTGCGTGTTCGCCTGCCTCGGTGTGACGGCCTTCGCCGATTACAGCTACACCGTGCGGGTCTCCGGCGGCAACGTGTCGAGCGTGCGGCAGGAGTACGTCCGCGCGTACAACGAGACCGTGACGATCAGCCCGGGCACCTTCAGCGACCCGACCGGCAAGTATATCGTCAAGGGCATCCGCGAAAGCGGGCAGAGCACCAGCACCTACAGCACAAGCTGGACGCTCACCGTCACGCGCGATCAGGATTACGTGATCGCCTACGGCCTCGCGGGCACGGCGGTCCCGTACGTCATCCATTACAAGGACACCAACGGCAAAACCCTCGCCCCGGATGACACCTTCTACGGCAACCCGGGCGACAAGCCGGTGGTCTCCTACATCTACATCGAGGGCTATCAGCCGCAGTACCGGCAGATCACCGGTACGCTGAAGGCCTCGGGCAACGAGTGGACCTTCTACTACACCCGCATCACCACCGGAGGCGGCGGGAACACCGGCGGCGGCGGTGGCGGCGGGAATGCCGGCGGCGGTGGAAATGCCGGCGGCAACGCCGGCGGGAACACCGGCGGGAATGCCAATACCGGAGACGATACAGACACCGAGACCAACGTCCCGGAGACCGAGGACATCCTGGATATGGACGTGCCGCAGGCCGCGCCCGGCGGCAATGTCGGCAACCTGGGCCCGAGCATCACTGCGCTCGAGCGCCCCGCCAGGCAGCTCTCCAAGGTGCTGATCATCAGCCTCGTCGTATTGTTCTTCGGGCTGATCGGCCTGCTGTATTGGTATTTGCTGATCTATCGAAAGAAGAAAAAGTACAATGGACAATAACAAGTTGCCTACTGCACAGCACTCCGGCAAAAAGGGCGGGAAATTTTTTCCCGCCCTCTGCAATATTCTCGGCACGCTGATCCTGCTGCTGGTTATCGCCGTCTGCCTGCCGCTCACGCTGCCGCGCATGCTCGGTTACGACGTCTATAACGTCGTCAGCGGGAGCATGGCGCCCGCGATCCCCGAAGGGAGCGTCGTCTACGTGCAGGAGGCCGATCCCGTCGAGATCGAGCCCGGAGACGTGATCGCCTTCTGGGACGGGGCCACCGTCGTGACGCACCGCGTGGCGGAGAACCACGTGGTCATGGGCGAGTTTGTCACCAAGGGCGACGCGAACGACACAGAGGATATCAGCCCCGTGCCGTATAATGCCCTGATCGGGCACGTCAAACGGCATTTCCCTGTGGTGGGGCAGTTCCTGTCCCTGCTGGCGAGCGGCGTTGGCAAGGCCTACCTCCTGTGCCTGGCCGCCTGCGGCGTGATGTTCAACATCCTGGCCGGCAGGCTGCGCGAGCATCACCGCGTGCGGCTGGACGAGGCCGAGGCGCAGCTGCTGCGGGATCTGCCCCTGCCGGGCAGGGAACAGGCGGAGGAGCCAGCAGCCCCTGCGCCCGCGCAGGATGCGCAGCCGCCGCGCAGAAAGAAGAAAAAGACCCTGCGCACGGTGCTGATGTTCGTGTTTCTGGGCGTGTTCATCGCGGCGGGCAGCGTAGTCGCCGTGGTGAAGCACCAGTACGCCGTCAGCGAGCGGCTGTACAGCAGCGCGGCGGCACAGTTCACCGCACAGGCCGCGGCGGCGCCCGTCGCCGTGCCCGCCGCGCCGCAGGAAGAGGAGGAAAGGACCGAGGAGCGCCTGCCCGTCGCGGCGCCCATCGTCGTGAACTTCGACGCGCTGCGCGAGGTCAGCCCAGACATCGTCGGCTGGATCTTCTGCCCCGACACGGTCATCAACTACCCGGTCGTGCAGGGCACGGACGACAGCTTTTACCTCAGTCACAGCTACGATGGCAGTGCGAACGTCTCCGGCTCCATCTTCGTGGAGGGGCAGAACGGGCGCGATTTCGTCGACTCCAACAGCATCCTCTACGGTCACCATATGAACGACAATTCGATGTTCGCCACGCTCGACCGCTGGCAGAACCAGAGCTATTTCGACGCGCACCCGGTGATGTGGCTGCTCACGCCCGAGCAGGATTATCAGATCCAGCTCTTCAGCAGCTATACAACCTCCGCCTACTCCGAGACCTATCAGGTCTTCCGCGAACCGAGCCTTGATTTTACGGAATACGTCAAGATCGCCGCGCTCTATTCGGAGGTGCAGACCGGCGTGGAGCTTGATCCGGACAGCCGCTACGTGCTGCTGTCCACCTGCGCCTACGTGTTCGACAGCTCACGCTCCGTCGTGCACGGCAGGCTCATGCCGGTCAGCACGGCCGGCGGCCTCGCGATCGCTGACTGAGCGCGCGACGCGGAAATCTGAAGAAGGGGGTGATCGGGCTTTGCGATACCGCAGGCTTACGTGTCTGATCCTGGCGCTCGCGGCGCTCCTGTGCGGCTGCGCCGGCACGCACGGTCCCACGGCGGGCGGCGAGGTGATCGGGGACGCACAGGTCCCGCAGGGCCTGCTCGGCGGGAACGATACCGGAACTGCCGGACCGGGTGCGGCGAGCGAAGATCTCGGCCCCTATATCGCCCCGGAATACGCGGACGCTGTCTTCCATGAGGAACTCGCGCTCGGGGGCGATGGCGTGCTGATCGACCTGTCCGGCGTCGAGCAGGGCTACGTGGCGGTCAGCGCCGTGTCGGACAAACGGCTGAAATTCCAGGTCATCAAGGACGAGGCGACGTATAATTACGACCTCGCCTCCGACGGCGCGCCCTCCGTTTTCCCCCTGCAGAGCGGGGACGGTGAATACCGCTTCCGGGTGATGGAGAACGTGGTGGACAGCAAGTACGCCGAGCGCTTCTCCACCAGCGTGGAGATCGTCCTGCGCGACGAGTTCCAGCCCTTCATCCGTCCCAGCGACTACGTGCCTTACAGCAGAGAGTCCGCCTGCGTGCGCAAGGCAGCGGAGCTCGCGCAGACCGCGGGCAGCGCCCTCGGGCTCGTGTCGGCGGTGTACCGCTTCGTCTGTGCCACGGTGACCTACGACGCGCAGAAGGCGGCCACGGTGCAGTCCGGCTATCTCCCGGACCCGGACGAGACCATGCAGACCGGGAAAGGCATCTGCTTCGATTACGCCTCCCTCGCGGCCGCCATGCTGCGCAGCCAGGGGATCCCCACGAAGGAGGTCTTCGGCTACGTGTCCCCGGACGGGGTGTACCATGCATGGAATATGTTCTACACGGAGGAGACCGGCTGGGTCACGGTCAGCTTTGAGGTGCGGGGCGAGAGCTGGAACCGCATGGATCTGACCTTCTCCGCAAATGGCGCGGATTCGCGCTTCATTGGAGACGGCAGCAATTATTCGGACTTGTATTTCTATTGACGGGAAGAACAGGTGGACGATATGAGCAGACGCAAATTGGATTATCTGGGCGTCAGCGCCTTCTGCGAGAGCATGGCCATGATGGTGCAGGCCGGCATCCAGACCGACGAGGCCGTCTCCCTGCTGCAGAGCAGCGGGCAGACAGGCGGCGTCCTGGAGGAGGGGCTGACCGTGATGAAGGAGCAGCTCGACCAGGGCAGCGGTCTCGCCGAGGCCATGCGCCGCAGCGGGATCTTTCCCGATTACGCATTGCAGATGATCGAGGCGGGCGAGGCCTCCGGCCGTCTGGAGGACGTTTTGTTTCGCCTGTCCCGCTATTACGCGGATCAGAAGACCATTTCGGAGAAGCTGCGCAACGCCGTGACCTATCCGGCTGCGATGCTGGTGCTCATCATCGCGGTGCTGGCGGTCATGCTGGTGATGGTACTGCCGTCCTTTACCGAGGTATACGATAAGCTGACAGGCAGCCTGTCCGCTTCCGTTTACAGCTACGTACGCTGGGCCTACGCGTTCTGCTGGATCGCGCTGATCGTCATGGTGCTCCTGGCGGCCGGGCTGCTGATCGGCCTGCTGCTGTGGACCCACGGCAGGCGCGGGCAGGTCGAGAGCCTGCTGCGCCGCAGCAAGCTCTGTGCCTCCATCCTGGAGAGCATGGGCATGTTCCGCTTTACCTCCGCGCTGGCCACCTTCCTCGCCAGCGGCGAGATGCAGGATGAGGCGGTCCTGAAGAGCATCCCCATGACAGCCTGCGCACCCGTGGAGGAGAAGCTCAGAAAGTGCCTCGCGCGCATGGAAGAGGGGCACAGCATCGCGCAGGCCGCCTATGACGAGCAACTGTTCGAGCCGGTCTACGGCCGGATGCTCCTGGCGGGGGAGCGCAGCGGCAACATGGAGCGGGTGCTGCAGCGCCTGACCAGGCTGCTGGAAGAGAACTGCTCCAATCTGGTGGACCGTCTGGTCGGCGTGGTCGACCCGCTGCTCTCCGGTGTGCTGATGGTCACGGTCGGGCTGTCGCTGCTGAGCGTCATGCTGCCGCTGATCGGCATGATTAACGCGGTGGTCTGACGGAGGCGCGCGTATGTATTCGGACGTACAGAACGGAAAGCGCTCGCGCCTCATCTGGCTGGGGTTCCTGCTGGCGATCCTCCTGCTGCTGTTTTTCGCACTGCGCGGAAAGCCGGGACGGGATCTGAGCGAGGAGAGCGCCGCGGCGATCCAGGCGGCGGTGCAGCGCAGCGCGCGGCAGTGCTACGTCGTGGAAGGCGTATACCCGCCGAACCTGGAATATCTGGAAGAAAACTATGGCCTGCAGATCAACACGGAGGATTTCTACGTGAGCTATGAAGCGTTCGCCTCCAATCTGCCGCCGAACGTGCGAGTGACGAGCAAGGGCTGAATCCCGGAGAAAGGAGTTGCTGCCGGTGAAAACTGAAAAGCGTTCCCCACTGGCCTATTACACGGTCGGGATCGCGGCGCTGTTCCTGGCGGGCTTCCTCCTGCTGGTGGTATACGGCTCACAGAGCTATCGCAACACCGTGGCCGGGCAGGACGACAACATGCGCAGCCGCGCCCTGCTGTCCTATCTTGCGACCGCGGTCCACGCCAACGACAGCGCGGACGCCGTCAGCGTGCTCGACTCGGACTATGGGCAGGTGCTGAGCGTCGCCGACGGCGGCAGCGGCTACGCCGTGCGCATCTATCGGTATGAAAACACGCTGGTGGAGGATTACGCGGCGGCGGACGCCGCACTCCTGCCGAAGGAGGCGCAGCCGATCGGCGAGACGGCGATCTTTACGGTCGATCGGCCGGCGGAAGATCTCCTGCTGATCAACACCGACGCGGGCCGCGTTCTCCTGCGGCTGCGCAGTGAGGGGAGCGGCGCGGCATGAGAAAGGATCGACACGTTACGGCGTTTTACCTCGAGACGCTGCTGCTCATCCTGGTCTTTATCGGAATTATTCTTGTGCTGACCCGCGTCTTCGCGCTGGGCAAGATACAGAGCACCCGGGCAAAGCTGCTGACGAACGCCGTCTGCCTCGCGGAAAACGCTGCGGAGGCGGTCTCCGCGTCGGACAGCGCGGCGTCGGTCGCCATGCTGCTGGATGAGGGCGGAAACACTCGCCTGCTCGCAGACGGCTCGGTGCAGGCGGACTACGATGCGGCCATGCGGCCCGTCACGGGCCGGGAGCCGGGGCTGTGCCTGCGTGTCACCTGGGAGCCGTCGCCGGGGGACGAGCGCTTCGTTGCCAGCACGGTGACCGTCCTGCACGGGGCGGAAACGGTCTACGAGCTGCGGACCGCCGTCCTGCTCAAGGAGGCGGCGCCATGAAACAGATACCGATCAAGCTCGGCCCGCTGACGCTGCTGCTGACGGTGATCAGCATCTGTCTGACGACGCTGGCGATCCTGACCTTTACCACGGCGCGGGCGGACATGCGTCTCGCGGAAAAGTTTGCCGACACGGTGCAGACACGCTACGCCCTCGAGGCGCAGGGGCAGGATTTCCTGCGGGAGATCCGGGATCTGGATCCGGCGGATCTGAGCCTCATGGATCTCGAGCGGGACGCCTCCGGCGTCTACTGGAAGACGCTGGAGCAGGACGGCTCCAAGCTGCGCATCGGTTTCACCTTCGACCGCAACGGAAGCCGCGTGACCGCCTGGAGACAGGAAAAGGAATGGGAGCAGGAGACCGGCATTCCGAATCTCTGGAACGGCTTTTGAAAGGAAATGTGACATGACGATACTGGAGATCTTGCAGAGAGCGATCGCAATCGACGCGGCAGACGTGTTTCTCATCGCCGGTCTGCCGGTGACCTTTAAATGCGGCGGACACCAGGAGCGCCTGCCGGACGGATCCCTGCGTCCGGCGGATATCCGCGGCCTGGTGGAAGCGGTCTATGAGATCAGCCGACGGGAGCGCGGCAATCTGGAGCGCGGCGTGGACGACGATTTTTCCTTTGCCATTGCGCAACTGGGGCGCTTTCGCGTCAACGTCTTCCGGCAGCGCGGTTCCCTCGCGGCCGTTATCCGGGTGATCCGTTTCGGCCTGCCGGATCCGGCGGAGCTCGGCATCCCGGAGACTGTGCTCTCGCTCGCGGACAACAAAAAAGGCCTGGTGCTGATCACCGGCTCGGCGGGGACGGGCAAGTCCACGACGCTCGCCTGCATGATCGACCGCATCAACAAGAGCCGGGATTGCCACATCATCACCATGGAGGATCCGATCGAGTATATCCACCGCCACGACAAGGCGATCGTGACCCAGAGAGAGATCTCGATCGATACGCCGAGCTATCTCGATTCGCTCCGCTCGGCGCTGCGCGAAAGTCCGGACGTGATCCTGCTCGGCGAAATGCGCGACTATGAGACGATCTCAGCCGCCATCACCGCCGCGGAGACGGGCGTACTGCTGCTCAGTACCCTGCATACCAGCAGTGCCGCCAATACCATCAACCGCATCCTGGACGTGTTTCCGGCCAACCAGCAGAAGCAGGTGAAGATCCAGCTCGCGCAGATCCTCAAGGGCGTGGTGTGCCAGCAGCTCGTCCCCTCCACGGACGGCGGGCAGCTCCCCGTGTTCGAGATCATGAAGTCCACAGTCGCCATCCAGAACATGATCCGCGAGGATAAGCTGCACCAGCTCGAATCCGCCATGCAGGCGGGCGCGGCCGACGGCATGTGCACCATGGACGGCAGCCTTCTCAAGCTTTATCGCGAGGGGAAGATCAGCCGCGACACGGCGCTGCTGTCCTGCGTCAATTACGAGAATATGGTCAAGCGCCTGTGATCCGGGCGCGGTGAGATCGATAAGCGGGGAGGGGATCGGGCCGTGAGAATTGCGGAAGAAAAAAGAAACGTCCTGTACGTGCGCACGCTCGGGGGCTTTTCCATGCGTTGGAACGGCAAGCTGCTCGCAGGCGGCTCGAAGGCCAGCGATTCCCAGGGCACCTATCTGCTTCAGATCCTTATCCACAACCGGGAGACCGGCGTGCCGCGGGATCGCCTGGAGGAACTCCTCTTCGAAAACCGCGACATGAGCAACGTACACCACGCCCTGCAGAGCGTGATCTACAACACCAAGAAAAAGCTCGAGCGGGCAGGCCTACCCGCGGCTAACTGCATCGCGCAGCGCAAGGGCGTCTTTTTCTGGACGGATGAGATCTCCGTCGTGGAGGATGCCGCGGAATTCGTTCGCCTCTGTCGGGCGGCGGAGGAGACGGCGGATGCGGACGAAAAGCTGGCGCTGTATCTCGAAGCGGCCCACTGGTACGACGGGGAGTTCCTCCCCTCGCAGACGGCCGTGATCTGGGCGGCGCAGGAGGCGCGCAGACTCAAGGGCCTGTTCTGCCGCTGTACGGAGAACGCCGCGCAGATGCTGCGCGAGAGGCAGGATTATTTCCAGCTCGAGGAGCTGGGCGGCCGCGCCTCGAGGATCGACCCGCTGGCGGACTGGGAGACGCTCACCATGGAGGCCCTCGTGTCACTCGGGCGCTACGAGGAGGCGCGAAAGCTCTACGACGATACGGTGCAGTACTATTTCAACGAGGAGGGGCTGCGCCCGTCGAAGAAGATGATGGAGCAGTTCGAGCGCCTGGGAACGGAGATGAAGCACCAGCACGCGGCGCTGGATTTCATCCAGTCTGAGCTCTCCGGCCGCGGGGACGATTTTCCCGGCGGGTACCTGTGCAGCTATCCGGTCTTCGTGGGCATCTACCGAATGGTGGAGCGCATGCTCGAGCGCGGCGGGCAGTCCGTCTATCTGATGCTCTGCACTGTGATCGACGGCAAGGGCAACCCCATGCGGGATGGGCCCATGCTGGAGGAGCTGAGCAAGCGCATGGGCGACGCGGTGCGCCGCTCCATCCGCCGGGGCGACGCGATGAGCCAGTACGGCAAGGGACAGTATCTGGTGCTTCTGGTGAACACCACGCGGGAGAATTGCCGCGTCATCCAGAAGCGCATCAACGAACGCTTCATCATCGGGCGGCAGCGTTCCGGGATCCAGTACTACGTCAACAGCGTGTTCTGGGAGCCGCAGATCGGGCAGAGCGGAAATAAGGACAGAAAGCAAGCATGAACGAGAAAACACAGTGGTATATCGGCGCGCCCAACGGCGTGATCCTGTGCGTCGACCGTCTCCACGCCGGACAGCCGGCCGGCCGGCTGTATCACAGCTACCAGGAGCAGGCCGCTCCCTTTGAAGACGCCCAGCAGATGGTGCTGCTGATGGAGGCGCTCTACGACGAGCTGAGATTTCCTCATCCCAGCACCAACGAACGCTCCTTCACGGAGGTAAAAAAAGAAGTCCGGCAGAATACGGAAAGGAAAAAAGTCATGAGCGACGACGCACTTTTGAGCAAGCACGGCGATATCGGGACCTTCATTGTCCGCGTACAGCACCGGCAGAACAGCAGTTGGCAGGGGAGGATCACCTGGATGGAGGAGGATAAGACCATATATTTCCGCTCCGTCTGGGAGATGATCAAGCTGATCGAAAGTGCGGTCGACACTGTGAGCGAGCAGGAGGACGAGGAAGGCGCGGGACAGGACTGGTTCCCGCAGGAATAAAGGCGGCGTGAAACGCAGTCTGCGGCGGGCGCATCGGGGAGACCGGTGTGCCCGCCGCGGCACTTTGCACGGCTTGCCCTTGACCATTGGGGGAAAATCGTATACAATTATATCGCAAGATCGTGGAAAAGTCTGGCAAAAGACCATAAAAACGGAAACGGAATCGGTTTGCACGGGCTGTTTTCATTCGCAGATGCGGCTGCAGGTGCGGCCGGATGGCATGTCGTCCCGCGCTGTTATGATCCCGGACCCGCCGCCGCGGACGAGTTAGAGAGCTTTTGAGGAGGCAAACGGATATGATGACGATCGAAGCGCTGCGCGACTACGGTGCGAACGTGGAAGAGGGACTGAACCGCTGCATGAACAACGAGGCTTTCTATCTCAGACTGGTCAATATGGCGATCGACGACCCCAATTTTGTGAGGCTGCACGAGACGGTGCGGGCCGGTGATCTGAAGGCGGCCTTCGAGGCGGCCCATTCGCTCAAGGGTGTGCTGGGCAATCTGTCGCTCACGCCGTTGTATGCGCCCGTCGCGGAGATGACAGAGGAGCTGCGCGCCGGGGCGGCCGCGGACTATGACGCGTACCTGC
>JAFUUR010000156.1 GCA_017477695.1 Oscillospiraceae bacterium
GCTATTTTTATGCGGTTTTTTCGGAGCACGCGGGGCCGCCGCCGTCGGTAAATGCGCCGGCCCGTTCCGGCTCGCGTGCAAGCTCTGCGTCCATCGTTTAAATCCTACGCACGGGGTGACGAATCACCGTCCGCCACGTCTCGGGCGGGACGCGGCGCGCATCGGTGAGGTAGATCTCGTGGTGCAGGCGCCTCTCGTTCAGATCGGGCGCGAAGCCCTGCCCGCGCGCGTACGCCTCCATCCGCGCGACCGAGGCGGGCTCGTCGTCGAAGGGGCCCGTGTGCAGCAGCTGCACGCAGAGGCCCTCGTCCACGACAAGGTATTCCGCCGCCGAACAGTCGAGCTTTTTCTTGCGCTGCGCCTCGTCCGCCGCCCAGCGCAGCTCCTCCTCCGTCACAAAGTCCGGCAGGCGGATGCAGGAGATCCAGTGAAAGTCCGCCTTGCGGGCGTAGTCGACGCCCGCCGTCCCCTCCTGCCGCCAGAAGCCCTCCAGCGGCGGCACGACGAAGTCGTAATATCCCGCGATGCGGTGGTCGCCCTTCTTGCTCATTTTCAGCGTATAGGCCACGGCGTACAGCACGCCCAGGGCCTGCTGATACGCGCCGCCCGCCTCGTTCGGGTCGCCCGCGCCGCGCACCGCGACGAAGGGCGCTGGCGGCACGGTCACGAGCGCGGGCTCCCCCTTCGGGAGATAGAATTCCCTGTATTCCTTCTTGAAATCGAACGCCATCGCTTTCTCCTTTCCGTCTCAGGCCGCCGCGGCGTACGCGCCGGCGAGGCTCTCGCGCAAATCCCGCGCCACCTTTTCGATCCGCCCCGGCGCGAAGGGGCTCTCCAGGCCGCCGGCCTGCGCCGTGTCGAGCAGGCCGGAGTACTCGCGTGGCAGGATCTCCAGATACTTCTCCAGCCCCGCGCCGCTCTCTCCCCGCTCCAGCTCGTAGATCTGCATGGCCAGGTCGTTGGACACCGGGTAGGCGATCACGTAGAAGGGCGCCTCGAAGAAGTGGGAGATGTCCACCCAGCTCAGCGCGTAGTAGTCCTCGCTGCCGGGCTCGAAATAGCCGTAGGCCTTCGTCAGGCGCAGGAACAGGTCGTTGAGCGCCTGCGCGCTCAGCTCATCGGCATCCATCGCGTAGACGGCGTGCTCGAACTCCGCGAAGGAGGTCTGCTGCACGTAGAGATCCAGCGTGTCTCGCATCTTGATGCGCGTGAGCGCCTCGCGCTCGCTGTCGTCGAGCGTGTCGTCGAGATAGCCGAGCACCAGATACTCCATCGCCTGCGAGAAGGTCTCCGACACATCCACCGTCTCGTCCGCGTCGTAGTTGACGTAGGCGTCCACGTAGTGGCCGAACTCGTGCGCGTAGTTCGTCAGATCGCCGATATCGCCGTAGGCGTCCAGAAACAGGAAGGGCGCCTCGTAGTCGGGCAGGTAGATTTCGAAGGAGTTGTCCGCCTTGTCGGGGCTGACCCCGATATCGTACAGGTCGTACGCGTCCATGAAATCAAAGGCCTCCTCCACGCTGCCGCCCATGCGCCGCGCAGCGGCGCCCAGGGCCCGGTGCAGCTTGTCCGCGGGGAGGTAGGCGTAGTCCTCATAGGCGTCCGCCGCGTCCAGCTCCGCGCACAGCGGCACGATCCAGGTGCGGATCTCCTCCGCGTAGGCCGCGGCCTGCTCCGGCGTGTAGTCCCGCCCGTAGTCGTATTCGTAGGAAAACTGCTCGTAGCTCTCGTAGCCGAGCTTTTCCGCCATCGCCTGCCGCACCCGCACGAGGGCGATATAGATCTGCGCGAAGGCCTCGTTCTGCTCGCGGTAGAAGCGCAGCAGGGCCGCCTCCCCCTCGGGAAGCTGCGCCATCAGGGCGCGGTAGCGCGTGAGCAGGGCGCTCTCTTCGCGCAGCAGGGCGACCAGCTCCTCGTCGTAGACGCTCTCCCCCTCCGGGCCGTAGTCCTCGGTGAAGCCCTCCCAGAAATAACGCCGCTCCAGCTTCTGCGCGAGCGGCGAGGCGCCGCAGGCGCAGAGCAGATCCTCCATCGTCTGGCTGACCTCTGCCATCTGCTCGTCGCACCAGGCGTATTCCCCGGCGTAGTACGCGTCGCGCAGGTCCTGGCTGCTGCGGATGCAGGCGAGGTTATCCATCGTCAGAAAGTGGTAATAGTCCTCGTAGCAGTCGTCCAGCAGCGCGGCAACGCGCCGATAGGAGGCGCCCGCAGC
>JAFUUR010000003.1 GCA_017477695.1 Oscillospiraceae bacterium
TGCTCGGGGCGCTGAGCCTGGGCCGCAGCCTGCTGTTCGACCATCCGCTGCTCGACCGCGCGCGGCAGGGCGGCGAGGGCCGCCCTCTGGCGCCTGAGGCGCGCACGCGCGTGCGCTTCCCCCTCTGGCGCAGGCTGCGCAAGCGCTTTCGGGCGGACGCGCTCATCGGCCTGGCCCTGGGCGCGCTCATCGTGCTGATCGCATCCATCCTGGCCATGACGCCGTAGACCATACATCACCAAAGGAGGAAACGACATGCGCATCAAGGTATACGGGACGACGCAGTGTCCCGACACGCAGGCGTGTCTGCGCGCCTACGAAAGCAAGGGCCTGCCCTTCGATTTTGAGGACATCACGCAGCTCCCCACGCTGAAGGCCTTCCTGGCCATCCGGGACACGGACCCGCTGTATGACGCCGTCAAGCAGACCGGGGGCGTCGGCATCCCGCTCGTCGTGACCGACGACGGCCGCACCCTCGACTGGGAGTCCCTGTTGTAAACGCAAAACGGTGGTCTTCGCAGAGAATGCTCTGCGGGGACCGCCGTTTTTTATTTGTCGCCCAGGACCCTTGCGATCCGCGCGTCGTCCGCGCCGGTCAGCTCCCGCAGCCGGGCGTAGACCGCCGCGCGGGAATCCGCCGGGTCTCGGCGGTAGGCCTCCTCCAGCAGCGTCTCGCCGAAGAGCGCCTCGGGCGTGCCGTACTGCGCCACGCCCCAGCCGTAGGGCCTGCCGTAGCGGTCCGCCTGATAGACGAAGTCCGCGATGCAGACGTAGGTGCGCATCTGCAGGCGGGTGATGACCGTGTCGAAGCCCTTGCTGCCGCCCTTCCCGTAGCCGCACAGCCGCTTGAGCTCTTTGGAGAGCAGCACGCCGCGCCGCTGCAGCGTGTCATAGACCTCCTTGTCCTTGTGGGAGGCGAAGCCGTCCTCGTACAGCGCGTCGAAATCGTAGCCGTCCCGGCGGTAATTGGCGAAATCCGGGAAGCGGCGCAGGCTGATAAAGCCCGCCCGGCCGCGGAAGAACTTCCCGTACAGGCAGCGCCCGGAGCGCGCGACGGGACCCTTCCACTCCCAGGGCCCGTCCTCCGTCTCCGAAAACCAGAGCCGGGCAGGCGTGTGCTCCTCGATGGAGAAGCCCGGGATCTCGTTGCGGAAAAAGGGCAGGAAGCCCAGTTCCTCCACACGCTCGGCCAGCGCCCCGGCGCTGTCGACCGGCGCAAATCGTACGTATTCCACGGTTGAACGCCCCCTTTTTTCTTCAGCATACACGCTTCGTCGGGATTTGGCAAGCCGGAGCTTTACGGGGGAGAAACCGGCGTTCGGGCTCGCGTTTCCCCCGCCGATCGGCAGCCGCGTGCGGCCGGGCGGGATTTTGAACAAACTGAAAATTTCGGCCCGTTTCCCGCCCGCCGGCCCCGCCGCGGGCAAATTTGGACTTTACAGGATTTTTTCCCGAGAATATAATGATGATGTCATGCAGACGAGCTGCAAATCCGCCGCGCCGAACGTGAGGGCCGCCATGAAAGATCTGAAGGATATCTGCCGCGTTGCCGTGGTGCAGGCCGCACCCGTGATGTTCGACAAGCAGGCCTGCGTGGACAAGGCGCTGCGCCTGATCGACGAGGCCGCGCAGGGCGGCGCGGAGCTGGTCGTGTTCCCGGAGCTGTTCATCCCCTGCTACCCCTACGGGCTGACCTTCGGCTTCACCGTAGGGCACCGGGACGAGCCAGGCCGCCTGGACTGGAAGCTGTATTACGACAACTCCATCCTCGTCCCCGGGCCGGAGACGGCGCAGCTCGCCGCCGCCGCGAAGGCGGCACGCTGCTGGCTGAGCATCGGCGTCTCGGAGCGGACGCTCGAGAGCGGCACGCTCTACAACAGCAATCTTATCTTCTCCCCCGAGGGAGAGCTGGCCGCCGCCCACCGCAAGCTCAAGCCCACCGGAGCAGAGCGCGTGGTCTGGGGCGACGCGGACCGGGGCTATTTCCCCGTGGCGGACACGCCCTGGGGCCCCATGGGCAGTCTGATCTGCTGGGAGAGCTATATGCCGCTGGCGCGGGTCGCCCTGTACGAAAAGGGCGTGACGCTCTATCTCTCCCCCAACACCAACGACAATGAGGAGTGGCAGGCCACCATCCGCCATATCGCCATAGAGGGGCACTGCTACTTCATCAACTGCGACATGTTCTTCACCCGGGACATGTACCCCGCCGCGCTGCAGGCCCAGGATGAGGTCGCCCGCCTGCCGGAGCTGACCTGCCGGGGCGGGAGCTGCGTGGTGGATCCCTACGGCCACTATGTGACCGAGCCGGTCTGGGATCGGGAAGCGATCCTCTATGCGGATCTGGACATGCAAAAGGTCCCCGCCAGCCGCATGGAATTCGACGCCTGCGGGCACTACGCCCGCCCCGACGTGCTACGGCTCGAAATCTTGGAATAAGCGAAAGGAGACTCACATGAAACTCAGCAAAAAAGTATTGGCCGGCCTGCTGGTCCTGGTGCTGATGCTGTGCCTGCTGCCCACCGCGGCGCTGGCGGCGCCGCACGGCCGCGGGGACAGGGACGCAGCGCCGGAAACCACGGATGCCGCGGAGACCGAGACCCCGCAGACCCCCGATCCGGAGAACGACACCGAAGATGCGGAGGAGCCCGACCTTGACGAGGAGCTCGAAGACGCGATCACCGCCGTCGAAGAGCAGACCGGGGAGGACGTGCTCAACGACGAGATGCTGCCCGAGGAAGACGTGATCGACCTGGAGAACGTCGAGCCGGAGGACGCGGAGGAACCCGAGGAGGAAGATCTCCTGCCCGAGCCGGAGGCCACCTTCTGCGAGGAGGGCGACGTCCTCTACGCCAAGAGCGGCGACCTCGTGTACAATAACGGCGGCACCGTGTACAGCAACGCCGCCACCGTGTACAATAACGGCGGCCTCGTCTACAATAACGGCGGCCTCGTCTACAACAACGCCGGCACCGTGTACGCAAACGGCGGCGTCGTCTACAACAACGGCGGCCTCGTCTACAACAACGGCGCCGTGGTCTACGCCTTCGGCGGCGACGTGGAGACGAGCCTGATCGCCGGCTACTACCGGGTCACGCTGAGCGAGGACTACAGCGCCTTCGCCCAGATCGAGGGCCTGGAGGCCGTGCCCGGTGAGGACGACGCGCTGATGATGGCGGAGGACGCCGTCGTCACCATCACCCCCGCGGAGGGCTTCACCGTCGCTTCCGCCTCGGCGGAGGGCGCCAAGCTCGCCGCGAATGAGGACGGCAGCTACAGCCTGACCGCCCCCGAGGCCGCGGTGACGCTGACGCTCAGCTTCCGTACGGCCGCTCCGGTCTTCAGTCTGGCCGAGGGCACCTACGCCGAGGCCCAGAGCCTGGAGCTGACCGCGGTCGAGGGCGCCTCTGTCTACTACACGCTGGACGGTGAGCTGCCCGACGAGGACAACTGCGTCCTGTATGAGGAGCCCATCGCCCTGGAGGAGGGCGCCGTCGTCACGGCGGTCGCCGTCGTGGAGGGCACGGAAGCCAGCGAGCCTGCCGTCGCCTCCTACGCCATCGTTGCCGTGACCGCGCCGACCTTCGAGCCGGTCGAGGTCGGGTACAGCACGCCCGCCGCGCAGCCCGTCGCCATCGAGAACCCCGGCGCCGTGGTCGCCCACGTGGAGAGCGTCGAGCTCTCGGGCGAGCAGGCGGACAGCTTCACGCTCAACCGCGGCACCAGCGGCCGCGTCGCAGCGGAGGCCACCAACGACAGCACCTGGACCATCCGCCCGGCCGCCAAGCTGGAGGCCGGCACCTACACCGCCCTGCTCACCGTGACCTTTGACAGCGGCGCCGTCTACGAGACCGAGATCAGCTTCGAGGTCGCGCAGCCCGCGGCCGAGGAAGCGGAGGAGACCGCTGAGGAAGCGGACGCGGCGGAGGCCGAGCCCGAGGATGGGGAGCCCGCCGAGGAGGTCGAGGAGGCCGTTGAAGAGGCGGAAGAGACCTCTGCCGTAAAGTAAACGCGAACACAAAAGGAAAAACCTCTGCCCGCGGGCAGAGGTTTTTCCTTTTTGTTCTGTCAGGCCTCGGCGTACAGGCGCAGCAGGCCCGTGCCGCGATCCACCTCGTAGATGCGGTTCTCGCCGATCTGCGCGGGATCCTCGAAGAGGCCGGCGTAGCGCCCGGCAAAGTCCTCGTTCATGCGGTAGACCACGAGGAAGTCGTAATCCTCGCGCAGCGTCTCCCGCAGGGCCTCCGGCGTGCAGGCGCGCGTCCACACGTCGCCTTCGTAGAACGGCTCGCCCAGGCTCCAGCCGAGGCTGGAGGAGACCGCGTGCGGTCGGAAGCTGAACTTCGTCATGTAGAGGTGATATTCGGAATCCTCCTGGGAGAGGAAATAGATCCGGGCGTTCGCGCCCGTATAGCGCGCCTCGAAGGCCTGCTCGAGCGCCGTGATCGGCTCCCGGACCTCGACAGAGCGCGCGACTGAGCTCCGGTTGGTCAGGTTGATGATCGTCTGCGCGGGGGTCCCGGCGAGCACCGCGCACAGCAGCAGGACGGCCAGCATATTGCGGTCGCGCCCGCTCGTGCGGATCAGCTCCATGGTCAAAAACAGCGTCACCAGCCAGATCGACAGCAGCGGCACCGCCATGTACCGGTCCAGCGAGGCAAGCTGCAGCGCCTCATAGGCGGAGAACTTGAACAGATACATGATCAGCAGGCTCAGCAGATAGACCGCCAGCTCCGCGAGCTTCAGCCAGAAGACCCAGCGGAACAGACGCTCTCGCTCGGGGAAACGCCTGCGGCAGCGCTTGAGCACGAAGAGGAAGGCCGCCAACAGCAGGACGGTCAGCATCATGTAGGACAGGGAGATTCCGAACAGTGCCGCGGAGGACCGGTTCTCAAACAGCGCCGCCCAGAAGCTGTCCCGCACCGTTTTGCGGTAGCTTTGATCCCGGAAGGTCAGCACCCGCAGCAGCTCCGCCAGGGAGACCTTGTCCGGGTACGCCACCGCGGCGCCGCTGAGGCGCACGTTCAGCTTCCAGCTCAGAAGCGGCAGGAGCAGCGCGCCGAGCGCGCCGAGCACGCTCCCGCGCCGTGCACGCAGCCGCGCGGCAAAGGCGCGCCCATCCGGGCGCAGCGCATCGGCCAGGAAAAGCGCGATCAGCACCGCGGCGTAGAGAGCCCCCGCATCCTTGACGAGCACCAGGACGGCTGCGGTGAGGAACACGTAGGCTTCCCGGTACGCGTCGTCCCGCCGGGTCTCAAGGAGCGTCATCGCAAGGCCAGAGCCCGCCAGCACGCCCAGCACGGGGTCCACGTAAATGAAAACGTACAGGTTGGAAAACAGGAAGGTCGGCGCCAGGACTACGGCGAGCGCCGTCAGCCAGCCGGAGACGGCGCGGAAGTCCAGCCTGCGCAGGAACGGGAACAGGAAGGCCAGCACGAAGACCTGAAAGGCGTGATACAGCCGCCACTCGGCGAAGGCCCCGCCGCACAGGAGCGCCAGCTCCTCGGCCAGGTACTGGAACAGCGACATGCCCGGCGGATAGGACTGGAAGGTGGAATGGGTCAGCGGCCCGGTGGAGAGCTGCCCCGTCTGCACCATGGCCTTGACCACGTCCGCCCAGTGGGAGAGCGCGTCGAACTCCCAGGCAAGGCGCCCGTAGTTGAGCACCGCCAGATAGCAAAACAGCAGCAGATACAGGAAGAAGGCGGGCGTGAAGAAGCGCCGCGCGGCCGCCTTCCAGGCGCATTTTTTCCGCAGCAGGAGGATCAGCGCGTCCAGCCAGAACATCCAGGTCAGGCATACGAGCGCGTTGCGCGCCGTGTTCAGCAGGCCCAGCAGGCCCAGCACGTAGGCGACGAGCACCAGCACGGCACAGCCGATCGGCAGCGTCTCCTCAAAGCGCCGGTCGAAGCGCACGGCGCAAAGCGCGGGAAGCGCCGCGAGCATCAAAAAGAAAAGCAATAAAGACAGCATCGTGCCTCTCCTACTCCTTACCCGACCGGGCAGCGCAGCACCGCCGTCACCGGCGTGTCGACCGCGGTCGGGTCCAATTCGCTGCCGTCAAAACGGCGCACGTTTTCCGCCAGTGCGAGGAAATCCTCCACCGGGGCGATCACGTCGTAGCCGAAGCCCTCCCCCCGGTAGTGCATGGGGATCAGGATGCGCGGCCGGATCGCCTGCGCCACGGCCCAGGCCGTCTCCGGTCCGATGGTATAGTAGCCGCCGACCGGGAGAAGCAGCACGTCCACCCTGCCAAGCGCCGCAAGCTGCTCCGCGGCGAGCGGATGCCCGAGATCGCCCAGGTGGACTACGCGCAGGCCCTCGGCGTCGAGGATCGTGATCTCGTTCGGGCCGCGCAGCGCGCCTTCGGCGTCGTCATGCCAGACGGACAGCCGCCTGATCTTGAAGCCCGGCTGCCTCCCCGTGAGCCGTACGCCCTCGCGCCAGCCGTGGTCGCTGTGACCGTGACTGCACGACACCGCGTCCGCCGTGAGCGGCGGCAGGCGCAGCCCGGGGACGCTCCCGGGGGCGTAGGGGTCCAGCACGACGGAGCCCTCCGCCGTCTCCACCAGGAAGCAGGAATGCCCGTACCAGCGTATCTTCATATCCGCGCACCTCCCGTGCATACTCTTTCACGTTATTAAAATGAATATAGGGCAAAACGGTATCTCTGTTTTGCCGCGCCGCAAAGCGGCACGGCAAAAAGCCTTTTGGTTTTTCGCCATCATGTAGTCATTATAACAGATGCTGCGGAGCGGTTCAACAAAATAATGTTGACCGAAAAGGCGCAAAATGCTATTATTGTTGTACGCTTTTTTGCATTCTACAGATCGGAGGTACCTCGCCATGAGGCCCAAGCTGTTTGGCCGGATCGTGATCGCCCTCATCGCGCTGTTGCTGTTCGGCGTTTATTCATATTATCATTTCTCCGTCTCCCCGTTCCGGGACGATCTCGGCGAGCCGGGAGGCCGGTACAAGCCCTGGTCGGCCGCCCAGCAGACGGCCAAGCCCATTCTGGACGTGATCACCGGCAAGGAGACGACGCCGGAGCCCACCCCGGAGCCGACGCCCGAACCGACGCCGGAGCCCACCCCGGAGCCGACCGTCGACCCCAACTCCCCGGCCGGCAAAGCGGCGGCCCTCGGCCTGCCCGCCCCTCCGGATATCGACGTGACGCAGCCGCAGTTCATCCTCGTGAACGGCGATCACCCGCTCGAGCCCAAGGAGTACGAACCGGAAAACCTCGTGTACCTCAACATGACCGGCGACGATACGGATATCCGCACCGGGTATGACGGCAACCGCCAGGTGGTGGACGCGCTCATCGCCCAGCCGCTGATCGACATGGTCCAGGGCTGCAAGGAGGCGGGGCTGCCCGTGTTCCTGTCCTCCGGCTACCGCAGCTATTATATCCAATACCAGAACTTCCAGCGCGTCTGCGCCAACAACGGCATTACCGACGGCAAGAACGCCGAGGGCAACTACATCACCATGCCCGCCGGCTGCAGCGAGCACCAGACCGGCCTCTGCTGCGACATCACCGACTACTACCACGAGATCAAGAATGACTCCATCGCGGAGCTGCCCACGGTCAAGTGGCTGGCGGAGCACTGCGCGGAATACGGCTTTATCCTGCGCTTCCCCGCCGACAAGATCGGCATCACCCACGTCATGGGCGAGTCGTGGCACTTCCGCTACGTGGGCGTGGAGGCCGCCGCGTATATGACTGAGAACAATCTCTGCCTGGAGGAATTCCTGGCACTGTACGGAGTGGAGTGAGCACGGACAGCATGGACCGCAAACAGATCATATCGGGCCTGCGCACGCTTTGCCTGCTGCTGTGCACGCTGGCGCTGCTGCTGTCCCTCGCCGCCTGCGGCAAGGTCCCCGAAAAGGACCCTCCCGCGGCCGGAACGGAGGGCGCGGCGGCTCCCGCCGGGCAGGAGGCGGAGCCCACCCCGGAGCCGACCCCCGAGGCGACGCCGGAGCCCACGCCCGAGCCCGACACACCCGCCGGGCGCGCCGCCGCCAAGGGTCTGCCCGAACCGCCGGACGTGGATATCAACAGTTGGGAATTCAAGCTGGCCAACACCAACAACGGCATTTCGGAGTATCACATCCCCGAATTCGGCGGGATCGAGGGCCAGGGCATCGACGCGCGCATCATGGACCAGGCCTACGCCTTCGTGCAGGGCGCGCGGGAGGCCGGTTATCACGCCTACGTCGCCGTGGCCTACCGCAACTTTGACTTTCTGTTCATGCTCTATCAGAGTATGATCGCCGAATACGGCAGCGCCGAAGCCGTGGCGAAGGTCTATCCCGGGGCGGGCGTCAGCGAGCACCAGCTCGGCCTCGCGTTGGACTTTACCGACAGCTACGGCTACAGCGCCTTCTACCAGTACTTCGACAACAGCGGCTTCAAGAACACGGAGCTCTACCAGTGGCTGCACGCGCACTGTGCAGAGTACGGTTTTATCGACCGCTATCCCCCCGGAAAAGAATACTATTACGGCACGCCCTGCACGGAGGGCCATTTCCGCTACGTCGGCAAAACGGCCGCCCGGTACATCATGGAAAACGATATCTGCTTTGAAGAGTTCCTCATGCTGTACGATCCCGAGCGTGTTTTCATCCCCGACCCGGATTAAAGGACTCTAACTGTCGTCTATCCTGCCGGAGATGGAGACGTCTCCGGCTTTTATTTTATGAGGAGGGTTTTTCTATGCATAAGTTTTGTGTGGTAAGCGGTTTTCTCGGCGCCGGGAAGACCACGGGCATGATGGCCATGACCCGGCTGTACAACGAGAAGTACGGCAAAGCCGCCATGATCTCCAACGATATCGCGGCCAAGGGCCTGGCTGACATGCAGTACGCCAACGCCTGCGGCGTCGTCTCCACGGAGCTGACCGGCGAGTGCATCTGCTACCAGACGGAAAACCTGGTCGACCGGCTGCGCCGCCTGATGGACTATGAGAAGAACGAATTCGTGATGTCCGACCACCCGGGCTTCGGCGTCGGCGCGCTGTCGCACGTGTATCACAAGCTGGCGGCCGAGTATCCGGGCGAGTTCGAGCTCGCGCCCTTCGTGGTCTTCACGGAGCCGGAGCGGCTCAGACTGCTGACCGAGCCGGAGGCTGAGCTGCATCTGCCGGAGGAGCTGCGCTACGTGCTCCGCACCCAGCTTCTGGAGTGCGACGTGGCCGTGCTCAACAAGATCGACACGCTCTCCGAAGCGGAGACGCAGCGCTACGTGGACTTTCTGCGGACGGAGGCCCCGCACGCCGCAGTGTTCGCCGTTTCCGCCCGGGAGGGCACCGGGCTCGACGCGCTCGTCGCTTACCTGCGGGAGCACGAGGCCAGCATGCGCGATCCCGACATCCAGTACGGCGGCGAGGCCTTTGCCGCGGCCATGAGCACCATCAGCCAGTACGACATCCAGTTTTATACCAAGGTCTGCTGCAACACCTTTGACGGTGACGCCTATCTCTCCGCCCTCGGCGAGAAGGTCCGGGAGCTGCTGCGGCTCAACGGGCGCAACACCCCGCATCTGAAGCTGTTCGCCGTCACCGGCAACGGGGACTTTGCCAAGCAGGATCTGCTGGGGATCGACTACCCGCTGGAGGTGGCCCACCGCTTCTCCTCGCCGGTGAGCGACATGTCCGTCGTCATCAACACGAGCTCCGTCTGCGAGGAACAGCTCCTGGGCGAGATCATCGACACCGCCATCGCGATGACCTCGCAGGCCTTCCAGTGCGAGACGAGCGTATATTACCGCGAGTGCTTCGGCGCCATGGCGGCCGGGCGGCTGTAAATCGACAGCTCCCGCCGTGCAGCGCCGGGAGAAAGGATCCGCGCGCATGGAACGAAAGAGCTATTCCCCCAAGAGCAGACTGAGCGACTACGGCGCCAAGACGGCCGAGCTCGTCTTCGGCCTGTTCCTGTTCTCCGTCGGCTCATATCTGACGGTGCAGGCCAACGTCGGCCTCTCCCCGTGGTGGGCCTTCGATATCGGCCTGTCGCAGCTCACCGGGATCGATTACGGCGTCGTGCACAACGCCGTCGCGATCCTGATCCTCGTGATCGATATCCTGGCCGGTGAGAAGATCGGCTGGGGCACGGTCGGCGACGCGCTGCTGATCGGCGCGTTCGTATCGCTGTTCGATCACCTGGCGCTCGTGCCGCTCATGCAGAGCCTCCCTGCGGGGATCGCGTGCATGGTGCTCGGCCTGCTCGTGATCGCCGTCGGCTCCTTCTTTTACATGGACGCGGCCTACGGCTGCGGCCCGCGCGACGCGCTCATGGTCGCCCTCTGCCGGAAGCTGCCGCGGCTGCCGGTCGGCCTGGTGCGCATCCTGCTGGAGGGGTCGGCGCTGCTGATCGGCTGGCTGCTGGGCGCGAAGGTCGGGATCGGGACGGTGATTTCCGTGTTCGGCGTCGGCGTCCTGCTGGAGCTGGTCTTCCGCGTCACGCGCTTCGAGCCCACGCGGGTACGGAACGAGAACGTCGTCGACACCTGCCGGAACGTCGCGCGTCTGCTCCGGGAGAAGAACGCCGGATAAGCCATACGGAAACGGGCGGTCCTGTGGAGGGCCGCCCGTTTTTTAAGGAAAATTAAGGAGACCTGCGCGGCGTTTTGTGCTATATTGTAGGCGGCGGGCGGCGCGCCCGCCGATAACGGAAAAGAGGGAACTGCCATGAACTTTCGGAAAACCCGTATACTGATCGCCGGGCTCCTGCTGCTGGCGCTGCTGACCGCCGGCTGCGGCGCCGCCCCTGCGGCGAAGCCCGCGGAAACGGCCCCTGCCGCGCAGGTGCCTTTACAGCCCGCGGCCGAGACCGCCGCGCCGGAGGAGACGGCGCCCGCGCTCCCGCTCGACGAGCAGAAGCGGATCCTCGAGGAAAACCGCGCGCTCTGGGCCTTTGAGGACCCCTACGACTCCCCGTGGTTCTATACCTACACGGATCTGGACCACAACGGCCTGCTCGAGGTCATCGCCGCCACGACGCAGGGCACCGGGATCTTTACCTACGCGCACTACTACGAGGTCCTCCCGGACGGCTCCGGACTGCGCAACTGCTACCACGAGGGCGTGGAGATCGAGGGGCCGGACGACTGGCCCGAGATCGTGATGGAAACGCTCCCCTGCTATCACGACCCCGCCGACGGGCGCTGGTATACCGTCTGTGAAGGCGTCACCCGCAGCGGAGCGGCCTGGTATTACGAAGCCTGGTACGCGCTCCTGCTGGAGGACGGCGTCGCCGAATGGGAGCTGTTGGCGGAAAAGACGATCGACAACAGCGGCCCGACCGAGGTGGTCACCTGCCGCGACGCCCAGGGCCAGCCCATCACCGAAGCGGACTACGCCCAGGCCGTGGAGCGGCGCTTCGCGGGGATGGAGGCCTCCACCCTGACGCTCGACTGGACACGGGTGGAGATCCCCTGGCCCGAGGAGCCGGAGGCGGCAGCGGCAGCGCCGACCGGCCCCGCGATCGAGATCACGAAGAACCCCACCAGTGAGGCTTTGGCCATCGGCGGCAAGACCTGGTTCATCGCCCACGCCGTCAACGCCGACACGCTCACCTGGCAGCTTCTGGATCCGGACGGGCAGGTTTTCAGTCTCGACGCCGCGATGGCCGCCAACGCCGGGCTCCGCCTCGAAGCCCTCGAGGGCGACACGCTCGCCGTCAGCAACGTGCCCGCCTCGCTCAACGGCTGGGCCGTGCAGGCGTGCTTCACGGGCGGCGGCGGCAGCGCCGTCACTACGCCCGCCTATATCTACGTGGGGGATTTCGTCACCGCCTACGGAGAGATCCTCCGGGCCTATCAGACCGCCTACGAGACGGGCAGCGTCACCGCGGAATACGCCTGGAACAACGGCATTTCCGAGATGATCGCCTACTCCAGCGGCGTCGGCTACGCGCTGAAGGATCTGGACAAGAACGGGGTGCCGGAGCTGATCATCGCCGGGATGGGCACGGAGGACTTCTCCGACAAGATGGTCTACGGCCTGTATACGCTCGTCGACGGAAAGCCGGTCGAGCTGGCCACCTCCTACGCGCGCATGCGCTACTACGTCCGCAGTGACAGCAGCGTCTACTGGGAGGGCTCGAGCGGCGCGTCGTACAGCTACTGCACCGTGCAGCGCCTGCAGGGCGACCGCCTCGAGGACGTCGAGATGGTCTTTACCGATTTTGACGCGGCCAGCGGCCAGACCGTCTACTATTCCCAGCAGGGCCACAGCGACGAGCTGCCGAGCGACAAGAGCGTGCGCATCGCGGAGGCAGATTTCTTCTCCCGCATGGAGCAGCTCGAAAGCACGATCTACGTCCCGCCGCTGACGCGCATCTATTGACAGCCGTCGGCGTCAAAGTGAAACACGCCGGACCCGTGGTCCGGCGTGTCTTTTTATTGACCGATAGGCGGGGCTTCTCTCCGCCCGGCCGGTACGGTCCTCAGCCGCGGATCTGCGAAAACCGAACGGTATCCGCCAGCGCGTCGACCTCCTCTTCCGTCAGCACGTCTTCCGCGTGCAGCGTCAGGACCGCAAAGGAGTCCTCCAGATAGCCGTACAGATAAACGGTGTCTCCGGCTTTGCCGGTGCTCAGAACGGTCAGCTCCGTGCCGTCCGGCGTGGTATGGGTGCGGGCCGCATAGGCCGCGAGATCCTCGACCTCGTCAAAGACCTCCAGGCCGCTGGAGAGCGTTTTGTACATGGAGTTGTACAGGTAGAAGTCTACTGGCCGGTCGTTCCGCTTCCAGGCACCCGTCAGGCCGAAGCTCCCCTCCTGGTAATAGTACAGATGGTCGATGTAATCCGGCTTCGCCGCAAAGAGCTCCCCGTGCCGCGTCGCGTCGTCGAACTGCCGCAGGATCTCCTCCGCGCCGAGCCCCGTATCGGCGGCCAGCCACGCGCTCCGCTCCACCCCCGCGGGCAGACCGTATACGGTGAGGTATTCCTCGGCGCTGCCGCGGAGCACCTTCTGGGTCCGTCTCAGCTCCAGGCCGTAACTCGCGGCGATGGCCTCCAGCTTCTTCGCCTCCTCCTCGGTATTGACGCCGTATTTGAAATCGTAGCCCCGGTAGCCCCGGGCGATCGCATCCATGGCGCGGAGATCCTGCTCATGCTCTTCCTCTGTGGCGGTCCGCTCCTCCAGAAGGATGAAATCGGAATAATCTCCCTGCTCCATGTGTTCCCAAGCGCTCTGCGCGTCCGCCGGATCCTCCGGCTGTGCGTAGAACCGCAGCGTATAGCTCCCGTCCTCGTTCTCCTCCTCGACGGAGAAGGAGGTGTTCTCCGGCGCCTGGTACACCTCCGGGATGCGCAGCCCGTACGCTTCCCTCCAGCTCTGCCATTCCGCCCAGGCCTGCCTGCTGTTTTCGATCGCTTTCCTGCTCTCGGGGGCGAGATCGTCCGGGATCTCCTGCGGCTGTGTGATGCTGAGGACGGCCCCCTTCGGGTTGTCCTTCCACTCCACGGCCCCACTCTCCGTCCTGGTCGGCGTCTGGGGCTGCCGGTCTGTCTTGACCAGCGCGCGGACGCCGAGAAAATCCGCCGCGTAGGCGGCCGTGGCAAACAGGCCGGAGATCACCGCCGCGATCAGCAGCGTCCTCCAATACCTGCGTCTCCGGACCCCGCCCGTCGGCCCCGTCCGGTAGCCCAGGCGCTTCCTGGCGCTCTCCAGGTCGTCGTCTCTTACGTCGTTGATGGCAAATAGCACCTTTTCGCTGTTCAGCATAATCCCTTCTCCTTCAATTGTTGCGCAAGCTTTTTTCGGGTCCGATGGAGCATGGAGTGGATCTTGCTTTCGGAAAAGCCGGTCTTCTCCGCGATCTCCGCGACCGGCGCCGCATACCAGTAACGGCAGAGGAACACGTCCCGCTCGTCTTTTTTCAGTCCGGCCAGCAGCCTCCGGATCTCCAGATTCAGCTCCCGCGTCTCCAGCTCCCGCTGCGTATCCCTGCCGGAGTCCAACACCTCGGCCAGCTCATCCAGCAGCAGGGGGACCTCCCCGCCGCCGTGCCTGAGGCTGTTGCGGTCCCGGAGGCGGCTCAGAGAAAGCCACCGCGTCATCTTTCCGAGATAGGGCGCCAGGCGCGTCGGGCGGTTCGTCGGCATGGATCTCCACGCCTGCATATAGGTGTCGTTCACGCACTCTTCCGCGTCCTCCGCATTGGCGAGCAGATTGAAGGCTATGGTCCTGCAGTAGCTCCCATACTTTGACGCGGTCTCCGTGACGGCGTTTTCCGAGCGCGCCCAGTACAGATCGACGATCTTCGCGTCGTCCATTTTCAACCCCTCCTTTCGAGGTCCCTCACCTTAAGAAAAGCGGTTTGCAGAAAAAACTTGCATCGCGACGAAAAAACGTGCGGAAAACGAAAAGCTCCGAACCGTACAGATTCGGAGCTTTCTCTGTATTTCGCAGACGATCAGCGCTTGCTGAACTGGGGCGCGCGGCGGGCGGCCTTGAGACCGTACTTCTTGCGCTCTTTCATTCTCGGGTCGCGGGTCAGCAGGCCGGCGGCCTTCAGGATGGGACGGTAGCTCTCGTCGACCAGCAGCAGCGCGCGGGCGATGCCGTGGCGGATGGCGCCGGCCTGGCCGGAAACGCCGCCGCCGGAGACGGTGGTCTCCACGTCGACCTTGCCCAGGGTGCCGGTGGCGACCAGGGGCTGACGGACGATGAGCTTCAGGGTCTCGAGGCCGAAGTACTCGTCGATATCACGGCCGTTGACGGTGATCACGCCGGTGCCGTTGGGGATCAGATGGACGCGCGCGACGGAGGACTTTCTGCGTCCGGTGCCGTACATATAGGGCTTCTTGGTCTTGTAAGTTGCCATAGTTCTTTACCTCCTCTTAGCGATCCCAAACTTCGGGCTTCTGGGCAGCATGGTCATGCTCCGCGCCGGCGAAGATGCGCAGCCGCTTCAGCTGCCACTGGGCGATGGTGTTCTTCTGCAGCATGCCGCGGACGGCCAGCCGCATGGCGAGCTCGGGCTTGTTGGCCATCAGGTGCTTGTACTGGGTCTCCTTCAGGCCGCCGGGGTAACCGGAGTGGGTGCGGTAGTACTTCTGCTCCAGCTTCTTGCCGGTCAGAACGGCGTCCTTCGCGTTGATGATGATGACGTAATCGCCGCAGTCAACGTGGGGCGTGTAGTCGGTCTTCAGCTTGCCGCGCAGCAGGTCGGCAGCCAGTGCAGCGGTCTTGCCCAGGGGCTTGCCGGCTGCGTCAAGGACGTACCATTTGCGATCAACGGTCTCCTTGGTGAGCATGGTCGTGGACATAGTGTGTGCCTCCGTATAAAATGAAATGTTTTGACAATCCAGGCGTCTGTTGCTAAAATGTCACCAGACGCGCTTTATCTTTATAACACAGGAAAAAGGGCCTGTCAACAGCAAATTTAATTTTGATTTTCAATTCTCGCAAATGCTCTCAAATGCTCCGGAATTCTCCCGGATCCTAAAAATGATTTTTCAAATTTTCCCGAGGTTTCCTATGGACAAGCTGCTCAACGAGTTTTCCGGCACCGTGCGCCGTGCCGTGGACGATTATCATATGATCGAGGCGGGCGACCGCGTGGCCGTGGGCGTCTCCGGCGGCAAGGACAGCATGCTGCTGCTTCTGGCGCTGGCGCATCTGAAAAGCTACTACCCCGCGCCCTTCGAGCTGGAGACCGTCACGATCGAGCTCGGCTTCGAGGGGATGGATTTCGCGCCGGTGGCGGCGCTCTGCCGCGAGCTGGACGTCCCCTATACCTGTCTGAAGACGGACATCAAGGAGGTCGTGTTCGACGTGCGGCAGGAGAGCAACCCCTGCTCCCTCTGTGCCAAGATGCGCCGCGGCGCGCTCAACAATCTCCTGCGCGAGCGCGGCCTGAACAAGCTCGCCCTCGGGCACCATTTTGACGACGCGGTGGAGACCTTCATGATGAGCCTGCTGTTCGAGGGCCGGCTGAGCTGCTTCCGCCCGGTGACCTATCTCGATCGCTCCGGCATCACGCAGATCCGGCCTCTGATCTACGCCGGCGAGCAGCGGATCACGAACCTGGCGGAGCAGCTGCGCGTCCCCATCGTGGAGAACCCCTGCCCGCAGGATAAGGCCAGCAAGCGCTACGAGATCAAGACCCTGCTCAAGGGCATGTGCGCGCAGTACCCGGATATGAAGACCAAGATCTTCGGCGCCATGCAGCGGCTCCCGCTGGAGGGCTGGGCGGTCGAAAAAGCCTGAACGAAACGCAAGGACGCCCTGTGAAGCGAAAGCTTCACAGGGCGTCTTTTGTTGTGCGTGTGGCGCTTATCCGACCTGGATCAGCGTCTCCGCCGGGAGGATGCCGACTCGGCCGAGCAGCTCTGAGACCTCCTCCACCGGCACGATCTGCAGCGCCGCGCGCACCTCCGCGGACACGTCGGCCAGATCGTCCTCGTTCTCCTTGGGGATGAACACCGTGGTGACGCCCGCCCGCTGTGCGGCCATCAGCTTCTCCGGCAGGCCGCCGATGGCGGTGACGGCGCCGCGCAGGGACACCTCGCCCGTCATCGCGAACTGCGGGCAGATGGGCGTGTCCGTCACGAGGGAGGCGATGGCGGTCGTCATGGTGACGCCCGCGGAGGGACCGTCCTTGGGCACCGCGCCCTCCGGCACGTGGATGTGCAGGTCGTTCTCCGCAAAGAGATTTGCCTTGTCCGGGAACATGGACTTGACCAGGCTCAGTGCGATCTGGGCGGACTCCTTCATCACATCGCCGAGCTGGCCGGTGATGATGATCTTGCCGCTGCCGCGCGTCAGGAGGGTCTCTATGTAGAGGATCTCCCCGCCCACCTGCGTCCAGGCCAGGCCCGTCACCACGCCGGGCTTCTGCCGCTCGGGCGTGTGCGGGTGGCGCACCGGGCGCAGATCCAGGTCGCCGCGGATCTGCTCGGGCGCGATGGTGAAGACCTTGTCCGGCGCCGAGGAGATCGCCACCGCCGCGCTGCGGCAGAGGCTGTCGATCCGCTTGCGCAGGCCGCGCACGCCCGCCTCGCGGGTGTAGTCGGAGATGAGGGTGGTCAGCACCTCGTCGCTGATCTCCATCTGCCCCGGGGCGATGCCCATGGCCCGCATGGCCGAGGGCAGCAGGTGCTCTCTGGCGATGGAGAGCTTTTCGTCCGGCGTGTAGCCCTCGAACTGGATGACTTCCATGCGGTCCAGCAGCGGCTGGGGGATGCTGTCCACGGTGTTGGCCGTGCAGATGAACAGCACGTCCGACAGGTCGTAGGGCACGTTCATGTAGTGGTCGGTAAAGGTGTTGTTCTGCTCGGGGTCCAGCACCTCGAGCAGGGCGCTGGCCGGATCGCCGTTATAGGAGGCGTAGAGCTTGTCCACCTCGTCGAGCACCATGACCGGGTTGGACGCGCCGCATTTCTGGATGCCGTCCATGATCCGGCCGGGCATGGCGCCGATATAGGTGCGCCGGTGTCCGCGGATATCCGCCTCGTCGCGCACGCCGCCCAGGCTGACGCGCACGTACTCGCGCTTGAGCGCGCGGGCGATGCTGCGGCCGATGCTGGTCTTGCCGGTGCCGGGGGCGCCCACGAACAGCAGGATCGAGCCGGACTGCTCGCGCTTCAGATTCATGACGGCGATCTGCTGCAGGATGCGCTTCTTGACCTTTCTCAGGCCGTAGTGATCCTGATCCAGCACGGCTTCCGCCTCGGCCAGATCGATGAAGGCCGCCTCCTGCTTCTTCCAGTTGAGCCCGGTGACGAAGTCCAGATAATCGTACAGCAGGCCCGCCTCCGGGGAGTTCTTCCCCTCCTGGCGCAGGCGGTTGAGCACCTTGTCGGCCTCGGCCCGGGCCGTCTCGTTCATGCCGGACTCCTCGATCTTCCGCTCGAACTTGCGCACGTCCGAGATCTGCTCGGGGTGCATGTCGTCCAGCTCCTTCTGCAGGTACTCGATCTGCTTCTTGATGGCGGACTCGCGGTACACGTCCTGGTATTCCTTCTGCTGGGCCGTGGCGGCGTCATTGGTCACCCTGGCCACCTCGAGGAATTCGTAGACGATCTTCTCCAGCAGCTCCGCGCGGCGGGCGCGGCTGTCCTCGGCGAGGACCGCGTAGCGCTCCTCGTTGGAGATCTTCAGCCAGATGGAGAGGGAGCTGCCGATGCTGCCCAGGGTCTCGATCCGGTCGATCCACGCGGCTGAGGCCGCGCCCCAGTCGAAGCCGGAGGCAAAGTCCTTCACGGCCTGCTTCATCCGCGCCAGCTTCTCCGCCGCCTCGCGCTCGCTCAGATCCTCGAGATCCGGCCGGCGGGAGAGCATCAGCGAGATGCTGTGATCCCGGTTGACGCTGACGGTGTCGATATTGACGCGGCCGCCGGTGTGCACGGTCACGTAGCCCTCGTTGCTGATCTCCGTGATCACGCCCGCGAGGCCGATGGGGTAAAAGCTCTCGTCGGTCATGTCCTCGCGCTTTTCCTCGTTCTTCGCCACGATGAGGACGACCTTCTCGTCCACCGAGGCACGCCCCGCGAGGTAACGGAACTGATCCCGGCGGAAGTACACGTCCGCATCGGGCGCGATCAGTTTATTGTATACGGGTACGACGATCATATTCATTCCTCCATTTAATGAACGCTCGTTTATTTTATGCCGCAAAAGCGTGCGAGATCCGCCGGACCTCGCCGCTTTTCTCGTATTTTACAGCAGGATCGCTTCGGAGACGATCTGGACCAGCTCGTCCAGCAGCGCCTCCGCCTTGCCGTCCCCCGCCGGGAATTGCGAGGAGATGGCCTTCACCGGGGAGAACATGATAGCCGCCAGGCTCTCGTTGCTGTAGCGCCGCAGGACGCCCCGCTCCTTCATACAGTCGAAGAAATCGAAGCCGCGGCACACGTCGTTGTGCTCCTGGGCGGACAGCGTGGGACAGTGGGAGCACTGCTCCACGAAGCGGTAGATCTCCAGATTGTCCGTGATGTAGCGGTAGTAGCCGCGCACCAGGGAGCTGACGAGCTGCCGCCCGTCCATATCCGCGCGCAGCTGCTCCGTCAGATACTCGTAGGTGCTGTTGGCGTATTCCCGGTAGATGCTGGAGAGCATCTGCTCCTTGCTGTCGTAATAGATATAGACCGTGGCGGGCGAAACGCCGGCCGCCCGTGCGATCTTGGAGATCGAGGCGCCCTCGAAGCCCTCCTCCAGGATCAGCTTGATGACCGCCTGCTTGACCCGCTGTTCCTTTTCCAGATCTTTTCTTCTCATACGCATATCCTCCGCGGTGCGCTCAATTATAAACGATCATTCATTTATTGTCAAGCCCCTGCAAAAAACTCCCTCCGCCCGGCGGGCGGAGGGAGCGGTTCGATTATGGGGAGACTCAGGCCTCGCCGCGCTCGCGCAGCGCGTCCTTGCGGGAGATGTTCCAGCGGCCCTTCTCGTCGATGCCGGTGAACTTGACCCAGGTCTTGTCGCCGACGTTCAGCACGTCCTCGACCTTCTCGGTGCGCTTGAACTCCAGGTCCTTGATGTGGCACATGGCGTCCTTGCCCGGGGCCAGCTCCACGAAGGCGCCGAGGTTGGAGATCACGCGCTTGACCTCGCCGTAGTACAGCGCGCCCACCTCGGGCTCGAAGACGATGTCCTCGATGGTCTTGCGGGCGGCACGGCAGGCCTCGATGTCGGAGCTCGCGATGAAGATGGTGCCGTCGTCGTTGATGTCGATCTTGCAGCCGGTGTCGGCGGTGATCTTCTGGATGACCTTGCCGCCGGAGCCGATGACCTCGCGGATCTTGTCGGGGTTGATCTTCATCTGGATCATCTTGGGCGCGCTCTTGGCCAGCTCCTTGCGCGGCTCGGCGATCGCCTTGAGCAGGATCGCGTCGAGGATCTGGAAGCGGGCTTCCTTGGTGATGGCGAAGGCTTCCTTGACGATCTCATGTTTGAGGCCGTCGTTCTTCAGGTCCATCTGGATGGCGGTGATGCCGCTCTTGGTGCCGGCCACCTTGAAGTCCATCTCGCCGTGGAAGTCCTCCACGCCCTGGATGTCGATGAAGGTGGTGAAATCGTCGCCGTCCTGAATCAGGCCGCAGGAGATGCCGGCCACGGGGGCCTTGAGGGGCACGCCCGCGTCCATCAGCGCCAGGGTGCTGCCGCAGATGGAGCCCTGGGAGGTGGAGCCGTTGGAGGACAGGACCTCGGAGACGACGCGGATCGCGTAGGGGAAGTCCTCCACAGCGGGAATGACGCTCTCCAGCGCCTTCTCGACCAGAGCGCCGTGGCCGTACTCGCGGCGGCGGGTGCTGCGGCTGGCACGGGCCTCGCCCGTGGAATAAGAGGGCATGTTGTAGTGGTGCATGAA